>JAIXXU010000286.1 GCA_027490595.1 Pseudomonadota bacterium | reverse complement strand
TGGAGGCGGCGGGCTTTGGCTTTTGCGAAAAATTTATATGCTACTTCGACACAAAGAGGGCATGGGACTTGGCGATGTAAAATATCTGGCTCTTCTCGGCGCTAGTTTGGGAACAATTGGAGTCATACACACTCTTTTTTTATCCTGTATATTAGGCTCTGTCATTGGGATTTTATATGGTATTTACCGAAAACAGGGCCTAAATGTTGCTATTCCTTTTGGGCCATTTTTGGCTGCAGGCGCCTTTTTCACCCATTGGTTTCAGTGGACTTAGCCCAATGAATTTTTTGTCAGAACTCAACGAGAGACAACGGCTGGCTGTGACTACTGTCCAAGGCCCTTTGCTTGTACTTGCAGGAGCAGGAACAGGAAAAACAAAGGTGATCACCTCACGCATTGCTTACATGGTACACACTGGCGTCCATCCTGAAAGCATCGTTGCCGTAAGCTTTACCAACAAGGCAGCCCACGAAATGGAGGAACGCCTTTGTGTTTCGTTGGGAAGTCGTCGTGCCAAAAAAGTAAATTTATCAACATTCCATTCCTTTGCCCTAAAACTACTTCGTGAGAATCTGGAAAAAGCAGGGCTACAAAAAAATTTTTCCATTGCAAGCGAAGGTGAAAGTCTACAACTTTTGAAAGAAAGCCTTGAGGAAAGTGGACTTTCTGATTTGATTGGTGTCATGCAAGCAAAAAGTAAAATTTCTTTTTACAAAGACATGATATTTAACGAAGAGAGCTTTCAAAAAAGTTCAAATGTTTTTGAGTCTAAATTAATTTCAAAAATATTTACAAGTTACAATAGGAAGCTCAGACTTTTTAATCTTATCGACTTTGACGATATTGTTTACTTAGCTGTCTTAATGATAAAAAACAATCCCGATCTACTTTCAAATTTTCAAGAAAAATTCAAGTATTTACTAGTAGATGAATATCAAGACACCAGCTTCTCTCAGTTTAAATTTATTGAATACCTTGGCCAAAAATCACAAAATGTATGTGTCGTAGGAGACGACGATCAAAGTATTTATTCCTGGCGAGGGGCAAGACCTTCTATCATTCAAGATTTTCTTGACCATTTTCCCACTGCAAAACGAGTAACTCTCGATCAAAATTATCGGTGTAGTCAAAACATTCTTCATGCAGCAAATGGAGTCATTCGCTCAAATACCGAGCGTCTTGGCAAAGAGTTGTGGAGTTCAAAAAACAACCAAGAAAGCGTGGTAATTCACTCCTGTGAAAATGCAAAAGAAGAGGCTGAGTTCATTTACGACACAATTCAAAATAGGATGAAAAAAAATCAAAATTTAAGATATTCTGATGTGGCTATTTTATACCGTTCTTCAGGCCTATATATTCCTATTGAACAAACGTTTATAGAAAAAAAAATACCCTATGTTCTTCACAGTGGTAGTGAATTTTTTGATAAAAAAGAGGTAAAAGATTTATTAGCCTATCTTAAATTTGCTAATAACGAGAAAGACCTAAATAGCTTATTTCGAATCATCAATGTGCCGTCTCGTGGGATTGGCATTCATACTTTAGAAAAAATCAAAGAACAATTTCAAAGCTCACCTCAATCACTTCCAGACATTTTAAATGAATTTGCCAAAGAAAATAAATCCATTGAGAAATTTTTAATCTCTTGGAATACATGGGGACGCCCCATGCAAGAAGCCTGCGGTTCTTTTGAAATTCAAACACGCCTTCAGGAATGCTACGAAAATTTAGGTCTTAAAAAAGATATTTTACTACATTCTTCAAATATGCAAGTGGCACAATATCGATTAAATACCATTGAACACGTATTTAAAGTCATTGAAAAATTAAGCTCCTCTCATTCTACACTTACCGATGTTCATGACGCTCTTCATTTAGATGACAAATCCTTTGCTCCTAAAATTGATACGGAAGGCAAAGTTCAATTCATGACTATTCATGCATCAAAAGGACTAGAATTTCCCATTGTTTTTGTTGTGGGCCTTGAAGAAAATATACTGCCACATGAAAAAAGCTTAACTGTAAAGTGGGGTGAACAAGAGGAAAGACGGCTTTTTTATGTAGCAATGACAAGAGCAAAAGAAAAATTATTTCTGACTCATGCTCGAACACGGAAACGCATACGAGGAGAAAATGAAGAGCAACAGCCCTCACGTTTTTTAAGCGAGATCCCAAAGGACGGAGTTGTATTTTCCCATACAGACCCTTCCTTGGAAGAAGAAAAAAAAATATTGGCCGCTAAACAACTATTCTCTCTGTTAAGGGACCCTCAAAAATGAAATTAAAAAATATTGTTTCCATAGAAGGCAATACCCAACTTTTAGATGGAGGCGCTATGTTTGGTAATGCTCCAAAAGAAATGTGGCAATCTTGGGTAAAAGCTGATGAAAAAAATCGTATCTCATTGGCGTGCCGGTGCCTTCTTCTAACACTGAATAATGGACAAAATATTTTATTTGAAGCAGGCATTGGCGCATTTTTTGAACCAAAATTAAAAGAACGATTTGGTGTTGTTGAAAAAGAACATATGCTTTTAAAAAATCTAGAGAAAATTGGAATAAAAGAAGACGACATTCACGGAGTTGTCTTATCACATTTGCATTTTGATCACGCTGGTGGCTTGTTGTCTGCATTCAATGGGGAAAAACCTAGTGATCTTTTGTTTCCCCATGCAAAAATTTATGTTGGAAAAGAACATTGGCAAAGAGCTCTGCAACCACATTCCCGGGATAAAGCATCTTTTATTCCCTATTTAAATGATCTTTTATTGAAGTCAGAAAGATTAGTTCTTATCGAGAAAGAGGGGGAATCACCATTTTCTTCAAATGTTAAATTTATATTTTCTCAAGGGCATACCGTTGGACTAATGCTCTCAGAAATAAGCATAGACGAAGGTGTTGTTGTTTTTACAAGCGATCTTATTCCTGGAGCACCATGGGTACATGTTCCTATTTCTATGGGTTACGACAGGTTTCCAGAACTTGTTATAGACGAAAAAAAGCAGCTTTTAACAAGGCTCATTGAAAATAATTCATATTTATTTTTTACCCATGATACACATGTAGCCCTTGGGAAACTTTGCCAAGATGAAAAAGGAAAATTTTATACAAACGCCATAGAGGTCTAAGTACTTTGATTTTTCAGGTTAAAAACACTTGATTCTCTCTTCTAAAAAGAGAAAGATGCCTTCCACCAGAAAGCTGCAATTGTTTCGTTTGTTGTTTAGAATTTAAAAATAATAAACATTCATATTTTACGTTTTCTAAAGTCTGATGTGAGATATTTCCTTGCACGCCCATATTTTTCAGAAAATTGTAAATAGCTGTTGAAGTAATTTTCTCATTAATTTGGAATTCTTTCTTAGCATAAACCTCTCTATCAATAATTTCTGATATGCTATCGCTCAAATTTTGAAAAATGATTTCATAATTTTTTTGCAAATGATTTATATGGGGAAGAATATGATGCCTGATATAATTTCTTGTGTAATGGTCACTTTCATTAGAACTATCTTCTCGAAAATCAATTTTTTGATCTCTGACATAGTCCTTAATTTCCTCATATTTTGTTCTAGCAAAAGGCCTAAAATAATGAGTTTTTTCGTCAAATATTTTTAATCCCTTTAGCCCTTCTACACCACAACCTCTAATCATATGTAAAAGTAACGATTCCACATGATCTCGTGCATGATGGGCTGTGACGATAAAAAATTCTTTGAAATCAAGTATTGATTTCCAGTTCTCGCAGAGTCGAGCAGCCTTCACTTTACGCCATATTCTCGCATTCTCTTGGAAATTAGTTTTTTTGAATTCATTTCGATCAAAAAATTCAGTATATAAAGGTATCCCCAGACTCATGCATTTCTTGGCAACAAAAACCATGTCTTGTTCAGACTCATGTCCTCTTTTTTGGTGATTAAAATGTTGAGCAATCAAAACATAGTTATGAATTAATTTACATTTAGGAGAAAAAATTACGCGGCTTAGGGCCTCTAATAAACTCATGCTATCCTGACCACCTGAAACTTGAAGATTCAGCAGTATAGTTTCTCTTTGCTGATATTTTTTTTGAATTTCCCACTCTTTTAAAAGGAGAAATAGTTTAAATTCAAGCTTATGAAGCGATCGCTTGCGCATGATACTCTGACCTTATTTGCGTTTTACCGACTTATTTATAACGATGAAAAAGATAACATTCAAGGTATGAACCCACTTGTGTGAGAAAGAAAACCCTTATGAAAAATTATGTAAATCCAGCCAATACCCACTTAGCAAAACGATGGCAAAGTATAGGCAAGAGTATTTTTAGCGAGATGTCCCAACTGGCTCAAGACTTTCAAGCTGTTAATTTCGGCCAAGGCTTTCCCGACTTTCCCGGACCTCACTTTCTTTTAGAGCACATCGCAGATCAAACGCTACGATGCCACAATCAATACGCACCCAGTGCGGGTGAAATGTCTTTACGTCAACAACTTTCTAACTTTATGGAAAAAACCCTTGACCTAACCTATAATCCTCACTCTGAAATCACAGTGACTTGTGGTGCCTCTGAAGCTTTATTTAGTTCAATAAATGCATTGTTAAATCCTGGAGACAAAGTAGTTGTTTTTGAACCCTTTTTCGATATTTATGCACAAGCAATTGCAAGCGTAGACGCACAAATAGTGCCTGTAAGGCTTCACAGCCCACATAGCCCAATTGGACTAGAACATGGAAGAAGATGGGCCATAGACTGGCAAGAGTTCGACAGTGCCACAGCCAGTGGGTTTTCCCTTCTCATACTAAATTCACCTAACAATCCTACTGGAAAGGTATTTACCCAAGAAGAAATTGAACGCATTGGAGCAAAAGTACTCAAACATAATGCTTTGATGATTTCCGATGAAGTTTATGAGAATTTAGTTTACGATGACATCCCCTATTTTTCTCCTGCTTCGCTGAATTCACTAAAATCAAGACTCATTAGAATTAGCTCTGCTGCAAAATTATTTGGTTTTACAGGGCTAAAAGTAGGCTGGGCTTGTGCCCCTCAACATATTACAGAAGCTATCCGCACCGTGCATCAGTCCACAGTCTTTTGCATTAGCCCTCACACACAGTTAGGTCTGAGTAGCGCCTTGCAAGAAGAAAAACGCATGGAAGATTTCCTTCAGGAACAACGAAAAGATTACCTTCAGAAAAGAAACTTCATGGAAAAAATTCTAGAAGAAAATGGTTTTATTGTACCCAAGAGCGAAGGTACTTTTTTTCTCATGGCAAATTATGAAAATCTTTCCGAAGAAAACGATATTGTCTTCTCAAAAAAACTTGTTTCTAATTATAAAATTGCCAGCATACCTTTATCACCGTTCTACAAAAGTCCTCCCAAAATTTCACCTTGGTTACGCTTTGCGTTTTGTAAAACCAACGACACTATACTTATGCTTCAAGCGTTGCTTGCAAAAAAAAAGACTGCTTATACAGGATAAGCAGTCTTTTTAAGTTCAAAGAAGCTATCAGCTGTAATTAGCCAACGCCTTCTTTTTCATAAACTGGAACAAATTTCACTGGTAGCACTTGGAAGCGTAAATGGTCTGGAACGTCTTTACTCAGAACTGCATCTTCATTTTTGCGAGTGTAACCGCCAACCCTTTCTTTTTCTTCCTTCGAAGTCATATTATGACGAACAACAATTACATAATAATTCATCGCATCACTAGCACGGCCTACATGTGTAATGATAGGGAAGCTCTCACCAAACTTGTTATTCAATGCAGCAGGACAAGTAGACGCTGTGTTGTCACAGCTTTTTACAAACTCAGCAAGAGAAATTGTACCATCTAAAGGAATAAATGATTTTGCATTTGCTTTGTAAAAGTTGATCAGATTTTCTCTGAGAACCATGGAATGCTCGTTATCAATAGCACCATATTTACTTACTTTTTTAAGTTGATCACTAGTAACAATCACATAGCGATCAGTGAATTCATTATCTTTACGTGTTGAAAAATCAACAATAAAGTGATTGTAAAGCCCATGTGAATGATTTTTAACAGTCCATGGCATCACATTTTGATGAGAGTCAAGATAGATATAATCATCAAAACCAGGATTCAAACGGTAGTTTGGGCAACGCTTTTGATCGTGATTTGGATTACAAGTACCATTAACGTCAAGAGAGTTGACGCGCTCACCTTGTGCAGTTGTATTCAGCAACTCGCCTCTAACCATAGTTTCATCAAAGTCTGTACTAACTTTAAGTTTTAATGCGTGTGCATTGTTGGAAAATGCAGCGACAGCAAGAAGAGGAAGGAAACACGCAAGCTTCTTAAATTGATTCACCATAAAAAATACCCTTTCGTAAGATGGTGGACTTGAAGGCCTATCTGGAGAAATGTCTTAACGCTCAACAGTAAATGCCCAACATTATATCGGATATCGTCCTGCCAGCTTTAGCTAAACATAAAAAAATGTCGGCAACAGCTTCCTGTTTATGTGACAAAAATTTTATTACTTAAGCTTTTTTGATTGTAGAAGATGACTGGGGTAAAACAAGGTGAATTTATCGTCGTAAATGTCAATTTTACGAAGAAACTATGCAAAAAAAGTCACAAAGAAAATAACTTTCCAGGATTCATGATGTGATTGGGGTCGAGCGACATTTTCAAATTTTTAAGGGTTTCAACACCTACCTCACCAATTTCTTGCTCTAACCAAGGGGCGTGTTCGTAACCTACTGCATGATGGTGAGTTAGAGTGGCTCCACAGGCCATGAAATTATCAGTAACCATTTTTTTGAAGCTGTAATATTGTTCTAATTCTTTTTCAGGGGTTTGAGGTGCTGCATAAGTAAACTATAAGCATGCGCCTGTTTGATAGGTATGAGAGATATGGCAGCCAACATATCCCACCCGTTACATTCGTTTTGAAATCTTTCTTGAAGACACTGAATAGTAGAGTGTTCAAAGGAGTCCGGATAATGACCCAACGACCATCCTTTTGCTTGAAGATCTTCTTCTAACTTTGGCCCTGAGGATCCAGCCTCTATGTTTGCTGTATGGGAGATAGGATCGAGAGACAAAAGTTTATTCATACGAGCAAGACTGAATGTTGCGATTGTTTTGCAGGAATACACTTGATTTTTAATATCAAAGGAATCAACTCCGCCAACAATATTTGTACCACCGCCAAAAGGAATTACTGTGACACTATACTTGTTGCACAAAGAAACAATGTCTTCTACGTCTTCGTGACTTTCAGGAAAAAGAACCATATCTGGTGATTTGCGAAAAAGACCTTTCCTGGCATTCACAAGATCAACAGGGGCTTTCAGATTTTAAGCCTAATTTTGCCCGAATAAAAGGCCATAAACTAGGCTTATTTTCCATAGGAAACGTAAAATTTGGATTACCCCATCCCCACCATTTCATCATAAATAAACTCCTGCATAAATTTGTAAAACAGTCATATCATTTATAACGGTTGATAAAAAGTACAGGATTCAGGGATACAACTGGAAAATGGAGGGTTTTATTTGGACTGAGTTGCTAAATGAAATCTGGGTCCTTAACCGAGTCGTTCTTTTTCAGTTTGGGCCTCCAAATTGAAATTCATGGTTGAACAAACCATTCTTATTTCATTTTGAGGCGTTAAACTGAAATACAGGATTAAGCATGCGCATGACAGGACGTTACAAAGTTATTGGTTCGGCACGTTTTTTTATTCCTCATGATTTGCCACCTGTAATCCCGCCACTTAGCATGGATAATGAAAAATAGAAGGTATTCATACAACCCTCACTGAAATATATAGGCAGCCAGAAAACGTCACTGTACCCAACAAATCAACGCAATTAGTGCTTAATTATTTGAAAGTATTGGATATTGCTACCAAAAAGTAGTTGTTTGATGGTACTTGATTCTATATTTTCTAATCCAGTGACGACTGTTTCTCAGGTCAGCAAGCATTTCAACAAAGCTTACAACACCATACAAAATATTTTCAATATCTTTGCAGAATTTAATATTATTCAAGAAGAAATAAAATTTATAAATTTAATATTTACCTTGATATACTTGATAAAGAATTTGATCTTAATACTGACTAAATTAATTTTCTTGATTTATCATAAAACGGTTCCGCATAGAATAAAGCAGATCGAATGGACTAAAATTTGGCTTTTGCACCAAAAAACCCCCAACCACCAAATAAAACAAGAGAAATTATTTCTTACTTTCAAAATAAGATTATTATTACAAATGTCGATACCTGCAAAGGTTTAAAGTAAAAGTCAACTGAGTCTCCTATCATGAACTCATGTTGTATATAAAAATGAGGTACTTAGTGAAAGATTGTAAGGACAAAGTTGCTGTAATCGATGTTTTGCGTACTCCTTTTGTAAAATCTTTTGGAGTTTTTGAAAATGAAAGTGCACTTTCGTTAAGTGTAAAAATTGTACAAGAAATGGTTTCTCGTTATTTTGTTCATACAACTGATATTGACGAGTGTATTTGGGGAGTGGTTGTTCCCCAGGTTAAATGCGCAAACTTAGCCCGTGAAATTATTTTGTTTTCAGGTCTTCCCAAATCAATTCCTGGTTTTACCCTAAACAAAGCCTGCGACTCTTCTTTGCAAAGCATTGAGATCGCATGCGATCGTATTTCTCTTGGAAAAAATAAATTAGTTCTTGCTGGGGGAGTTGAGGTTTTATCTGACATTCCTTTGCCATTTTCCGATGAAGCTCGAAGATTTTTTTTGAAACTGTCAAAAGCAAAATCCATTGGTGAAAAACTATCATTGCTTTCTGGGATAAATTTGAAGTGGTTTTTGCCCAGTCCACCAACTATTTCTGAGCCTTTTACTGGTTTAACCATGGGCGAACATTCTGAGCTTATGGCAGTGAAAAATAAAATTTCCCGTGAGAGTCAAGATGTATTTTCTTTAAACAGTCATTTAAATGCAGCAAAAGCCCACCATGGAAAGCTGTTTCAAGAAGAAATTGTTCCCATATGGACGGGAAAAAGTAAGGAGATCTTTGTTGATAACGACAACAACGTCAGGCCTGATTGTACGTTGGAAGCTCTTTCTAAATTAAAACCAGTGTTTGACAAGAAAAATGGTACCATCACTGCGGGTAACTCTAGTCCCTTAACAGACGGGGCCTCCTGCGCCCTACTTAGCAGTGAAACCTATGCCAAAGAAAAAGGCTTGCCAATTTTAGGATACGTTCTAGATGTTATGACGGTGGCTGTGGATCCTCAAGATCAGCTTTTGATTGGCCCTGCTTATATCATTCCAAAACTTTTAGCCAAAAACAACATTTCTAAAGATGACGTCGGTGTTTATGAAATACACGAGGCATTTGCCTCACAAGTTTTAAGTTGCTTAGAAGCAATGAGTGATCAAAAATTCTGCCAAGAAAAATTAGGATTAAAAAACGCCTTTGGAGCAATACCAATGACGAAAATAAATATTCGAGGTGGCTCCATTGCCATAGGACATCCTTTTGGTGCTACGGGGGCAAGGTTGGTTGGCAATGCTTTAAGAATCGCAAAAGAACAAGGCTCACGATACGCCATTGTTGCAGTATGCGCTGCTGGTGGTATGGGAATGGGTATTTTACTTGAAACGAGAGGAGATGAATTATGAATAAAATAATTCATTCTGAATCTAAAATTTTTAATATTTTTTTTGAAAAAGATATTTGTATTATTTCCATGAACGATCCTAAAAAATCTTTGAATACGTTTACTGAAGAGGCTTTGAATGACCTTGATAAAATCATGGAACATCTTTCTTCCTTTTCTGATTTAAAAGGCATCATATTCACTTCTTCAAAGGAAAACTGTTTTCTTGCTGGTGCGGATATCACTATATTTGAAAGCACTCATACGAAAGAAGATGGCCAAAGAATTAGCACTGAATTCCAACGTGTTCTCAATCGTTTTTCGGAATCGAAAGTTCCTACTGTGTCTGCCATTCATGGATTATGTCTTGGCGGGGGGCTAGAGTTATCTTTAGCTTGTCACTATCGTCTTTGCACCACAGATCAAAATACAAAGTTAGGTCTTCCTGAAATTCAACTCGGGTTGATTCCTGGAGGAGGAGGAACTCAGAGGTTACCGCGGTTGATTGGTGTTCCAGCAGCTCTAGATTTAATTCTAACAGGCCGAAAAATTGATGCAAAAAAGGCTTTAAAACTTGGTCTAGTTGATGATTGTATTCCTGTAAATCAGTTGTTGCCAACAGCAATTGCCATATGCCATCGGAAGTCCTTTTCCCAGGAAAAATTACTTAAAAAAAGAGTTTCTTTTTTTAGTCTCGAAAACAATTTTTTAGGTCGAAAATTAATTGAAAGTAAAACTTTAGAGTCCATCCAAAAGAATACAAAGGGTCACTACCCAGCAGCGTTTCGTGCACTTCATGTTGTTTTAGACGGATATGCTCAAGATGATCTCAAAAAAGGTCTCGAATTGGAATCAAAGCACTTTGGAAAGCTTCTTGTTACTAAGGAAAGTCAGTCCCTTATTCATGTTTTTCGTTTGATGACAGAAGCAAAAAAGAACCCCTTCGTCAAAGAGATCCAAGGTAAAGCAACAGAAAAATACCTTGATTCTTTGAAAGTGGGCCAATCAGCAGTAGGTGTTCTTGGCGCCGGGCTTATGGGAAGCGGAATTGCTACAGTATTGGCAGAAAAGAATTTGCGGACAATTCTGCTGGATAAATCCCATGAAGGGATTCAACAAGGTCTTGCTGCAGTGAGTTCTTATTTTATGGACCGGTTTAAAAAGAAAAAAATAACATCTTTTGAACGAGACCTCAAAACTAACGTGTGTTCAGGTTCGATTAATCTTGATTCACTTAAAAATTGCCCTATCCTTATTGAAGCAGTATTTGAGGATATCTCTGTAAAAAAAGAGGTGTTGCAAAATTGCGAGAAAAAACTTGGGACTGGAAATTTTATTTTTGCAACAAATACAAGCAGCATTCCTATTGCAGAAATGGAACTAGCAAGGAAAAACCAAGAAACATCCGTCATTGGAATGCACTTTTTCTCTCCCGTCCCCAAAATGCCTTTGGTGGAAATCATTGTTACAAAAAATACCTCTGATGAAGTCACATCAGCAGTCTTTGATCTTGCCTTGATGATGGGAAAACAGCCTCTTATTGTCAGTGATGGACCTGGGTTTTTTACAACGCGTATTTTGGCATTTCAGATGGCCGAAGCTCTTCAGCTTCTTGCTGAAGGGGTAACTATTGAGAATATTGATACCGCAATGGAAAAATTTGGCATGCCTGTTGGACCAATCACCTTATTAGATGAAGTTGGTATCGATGTTGGAGAACATATTATTTCTATTTTGAAAAATTCATTTGAACCAAGACTTGTTGTGCCCGAACAGGTGAACCTCATCGGAAAAGAAGGACGCAAAGGCAGAAAGAATCAATTCGGTTTTTATAGCTACAAAAATGGTAAAAAAGGTTCTGTTGACGGAACTATTTATAAACATTTTGGCCCACGCAAACCAATTCCTTCGCAAGTGATATGGGAAAGATGCATCTACATTTTCTTAAATGAAGCAGCGCGGTGCTTGGATGAAGGTATTGTTAAGTCCTCTGGGCAAGGGGACTTTGGGGCTATTATGGGACTTGGTTTTCCTCCCTTTTTAGGAGGTCCGTTTCACTACGCAAATGTTTTAGGGAAAGAGAATGTTCTTGCAAAATTAAAAGAACTAGAAAAACAATATGGAGAGCGTTTTTCTCCAACCAAATATTGGAGCTCATAAAAATTTAGGATATTAACAACATTCTCTGGCAAGTTTTAATTCAAAAGGCTGATCCATAAATTTTTTAGAAAAAGAAAGCGTATTTTTTTCTTTATTCATAAAAATATGATTGAAATAAGAAGGTTCTAAAGCCTCTGCAACATTATCGTGTCCTATAGATTTTAAGTGCTCCTTCAATTCAGAGAAATTAAAGCTTCCATCACTGGAAGAAATCGCTTTTGAAGGAAATTGCTTCGTAAAGAAAAAAGCCAATAAAGCATGAACAGATTTAGGAATAGTTGCCCCAAAATATCGCCATTTTGAAATAAAAAGAGCGTGAGGTTTAGCTCAAGAGATATCCGAGAGTTAACAAACTCTCTCTTAAATAACACTCTCCTAAATTACACTCTGTATGCTCATGATCAATTCTGATGTTAGGGATTGAATGCCTTATTTGCTCAAAGCCTACGTCGGTGGTTCGCAAACACATGTCCAGGTTTAAATAAGTCAGCTGGATCAAAGTCTTTAGGTGCCCAAGCCCTACGTCGGTGATTAGGGCACAGTGGCGAAGATTTAAATGAGTCAGGTGGATCAAAGTCTTTAGGTACTCAAGGCCTGAGTCGTGAATTTGCCAACACCCGCAAAGATTTAAATGAGTCAGGTGGATCAAAGTCTTTAGGTGCCCAAGCCCTACCTCGGTGATTTCGGCACAGTGGTGAAGATTTAAATGAGTCAGGTGGATCAAAGTCTTTAGGTGCTCAAGGCCTGCGTCGGTGATTCGCTTACACCTGTCAAGATTCAAATAAGTCAGCTGGATCAAAGACTTTAGGTGCCCAAGGCCTAAGTCGTTGATTTCCCAACACAAGGAAAGGTCTAAATAAGTCAGCTGGATCAAAGGCTTTAGGTGCTCTAGGCCTGCGTCGGTGATTAGGCTGCACTCGTAAAGGTTCAAATGAGTCAGACTGGTTAAAGACTTTAGGTACTCTAGGCCTGCGTCGGTGATTAGGCTGCACATGCCAAGATTTAAATAAGTCAGACTGGTTAAAGACTTTAGGTGCTCAAGGCCTACGTCGGTGATTAGATGACAGTTGTTAAGATCCAAATAAGTCAACTCGGTCAAAGACTTTAGATGCTCT
>JAIXXU010000277.1 GCA_027490595.1 Pseudomonadota bacterium | reverse complement strand
TTAAGTTAAAAATATGAAATTCCTGGGGGTGAACTGGTTTCGACAGGGAGAGTTGAGCAAAAGGAGCATGCAGGGGTTGGTTACAGCACCTCTTTAAAACGTTGTGGCAGCCAGAAGTGGCAAAAACACTAATTTCGCTTTAGCAGCTTAATCTGCGAGCGCGGTGACTTAAATGTGGCAGCACGTGCATTTAAACTCGCCGTTAATTTACGTGCGGTTTTCGTAAGCTTCTGTTCGTAGCTTTCATAAACTGTTAACCGAACTCGCGACTTGTGCACTGTGTCTTTGTTGAGCCAGGTCGTTAAATCTTCTCAAAGAAGAAGCATGTGGCGCCAATTGTAATGTCTTCTTGGACCCGGGTTCAATCCCCGGCACCTCCACCATTTTTTAACGCTAAGAATTTCCCAGTATCATGAAACAAATTAAGGAATAGAAGTCTGAGGAACCAAAATAAACAGTGAATCAGGAACGCCGTTTGTACGAACCTCGCCGCCAACAACACGAATGTCTTTGTCTATATACAGCGTCGTGAGAGTTCCGGGCCGACCTAAACCTTGCGCGTTTTTTGGATCAAATATTTGTGCGTTGAGGATATTAAACTCCGGACCCAGCAATTTAAAACCTCCATGCAAAAAATTGCTTTTAGGTGCAGAACCCTCAGAGAGGTGCTGAAAGAGTTTGGCACTTGGTATATTCACTATTTAGGCCAACTCTTTGAAAATTATGCCCATGAGCTTCGGGAAGATTTTCAACCCTATCTTTTGGTTAGCACCTTTAACGTGTTGCTTTTTTCTATCAATGCTTCTGTCAAAATGGGTGGTGGTAAACCACAAGACTACGTGGACCATGTGGTCGAGGTTTTTTTAACCGGGGTCGCACGCAAGACATAATTGCCATAAGGATTACATCAATTGAATTAAAAAAATTTCTGATATAAAAACAAACATACAAAAAAAAGTCATTCTAAGTTTGAAACTGAGACTATTAAAATATTTAGTCTTTGTGGAAATTATTTTTGTTGTTTTTACTCTCTATACAAAAAAAGATATTCTAAATTATGACTAAGTTAAACTGATGAATGTGGGAATGAAATATCTATGACTCTGAAACACTATGTGTTGGCAGTATTGCTGGCATTTTTTTTCTACTCTCGCGACGCCAAGTGTGAAACTTCAGACGACAAAATCTTTGTGAATTATCTGACGACAGGGGCTACTACTGGACAGGACTCGGGCATTTCGAAAGTTGAGGCGGTTCAAATCAGCTTAGGGCTGCCTCCCCTTGAATTTGGACCTGTAAAAGAGAATAAGCTTATTCCGACACTTGGATATAAAAGCCAGAACCTTCAACTCAATAGCGGTAAGGAGGGGCGTCTCAACAAAGCTTCTGCAGGGCTAATTTATGTCTATCAATTTAAGCGTGGCTATGGGTTATCGCTCATCGCTGGCGAAATTTGGAGGAGTGAAGACGGCAACGCCTTCAATTGGAGCGAGCAGGTGTCGCCTTATGGGGTTCTCCTATTTACGGTCCCAATGGGCTCTGAGTGGAAACTGTTTTTGGGTGCTAGCTATTCGAATGACTTTGGTTCTCACTTGATTTTACCAGCTGTAGGAATTGAGTATCGTTCCATTGATAAGTCCGATTTTTTTGAATTTAGTTTCCCACGGCTCAATTATTTTCATCGGGTGAGCAAGGAACTACAATTGGGATTCTCGGCTGATGCTGACATGGGAGTCTTTCGAACTGCTGCGGCGAACTCTAAGCTTGCTAGCAATTCCAGAACTGCCTATATCAGCCCTTTTGAAGTTTATGTCGGTCCAGCTCTCCGCTATGGCTTGGGGGTCCCTACTTTCAATTTATCATCGGGCTTTGCGTTAATTCGCCAAACCACAGAGTATGACAAAGACTTTAATCAAATTTCACAGAGTGGTATGGGCGGTGTCAGTTGGTTTGCTAATGCCGGAGTCAGCTTGCAGTTTGGAGGCTGATGGAAATGTCGATGATAATCGGCAGGAACTTTCTGCGAAGGTCGCCGCTGAAACACCCATTCCACTGACTGGCTTGAATCATACATATAAATTAAGTGTTGATAACCATTATTCATGTCTGTATGACTTGCTGTATGTGAAGGAAACTTTGTGCTAATAAAGTCATTTCTAAATAAGTTAGTATGGTTAATTCAAGGCATGAGCTCTAAGAAATAAAGGATCTTGCTATGTCGCAAGCTTTAATGGGTAAGGTCATTAAAAGATACATAAACTCCGACGCGTATAGCGAAAATAAGCATACATCCGAAAAAAAAGTGAAACTCATTAAGAGTGCGTGCTCAGAATTTCAATCTTTAAACGATGTTATTTCTCATATAGTTAACCCATTAGACACTCCTCATTCTCTTTTTATTTCAAAATGGCTTTATTTTGGCCCAATTATTCCTAAATCTATTCATGCTTTATTGGCTTTTTTCTTTGCAAAGGAATTCCCTGAAAAAGCAATTTCTTCCTCTAATAGAAGTTTTAATTTCACTGAGTTCATTAATTACTTACGATCTCATCAATACGGTAATATTGCAGGAGCTTTAAAACCTTCTTATTTCAATCACATTTTTGTGAATCAAGAAAAAAATAC
>JAIXXU010000144.1 GCA_027490595.1 Pseudomonadota bacterium | reverse complement strand
TGCAGGATGGGACCCAAGCAAGAAAGCCTATACCGGCGAAGGAAAGCCTATCGAGTGGGTTCGCATCCACAACCTTCCTGACCATGTTTACTTCAACCACTCACAACACGTTACAGCAGGCAAGCAAAACTGCCAGACCTGTCATGGTGAGATCCAGAAAATGGATGAAGTTTACCAGTTCACAGACCTGAGCATGGGCTGGTGCGTCAACTGTCACAGGGAAACCAAAGTGCAGTTCACCGACAACAAATTCTACAGCATTTATGAGAAGTTCCACGAGGATATGAAGAACAAAAAAATCGACAGCGTGACTGTTGAGAAGATTGGCGGAACAGAATGTCAAAAATGTCACTATTAATATTAGCACTCAGCAACATCCCATACTAAGCACAACCTAAGAACTGTTATGAAGCAAAAAAAATACTGGCTTTCATCAGCAAATGGAAAAAAAATAGAGATTTTCATCCCTCTTCCTTTTTGCAGCTCACAAGTCTTTTTTTAACTTAAAATCAATATCAATGGTTATTTTATTCATTAGAGATGAACCCAGGAATAGATTTTTCCCAGCTATTAGTATTAGAGCCCAAACTGTCATCTGAAGATTTGGAGTGTGTTGAATTGGTGTGTTCAGTAACACTGGGCAAGGGTTCCTGAACTTCTTCATTTCTTCCAAGTCTTAATGATCTATCCCGTTCATTTATAATATTGTTTAATTCATCATAATAATGCTTATGACAATCAGAATTATTAAAATACACAATTTGATTCATAGGATGACACTCAGGTAGACAAGCCGGACTGAAATCATTTTTTTTAGAATCCTCAAAATTAGTGCAGTCTAAAGAAATAGTATCTATACTCAAATCATTTTTCATAGACAGAATTGTCGGAGAGTCCCGCTCCTTGCTTTTATTTTGGGCTGAGTGACTAGGAACTTTATTTCGCCAGCAGCAGAGTATTTTTATAAAAGTCATAATTTTGCCAGAATGTTTAAATTTTTATTATTTTACAAACAAAATTGTTTTTTTGTCAAAAAATGATTCAAAAAAATATTTATTGAAAGAAAACAGTTCTTTCGCTATAAGCTCCCTAAACTTTGAAAACTTCAAAGTTTATATAAATTAAAATTTGGGAACTCATATGCGCTCTTTAAACTATGATGTGGTTGTTGTTGGTGGCGGTCATGCAGGCTGTGAGGCCGCATCTGCAGCGGCTCGCATGGGACAAAAAACACTTCTTATCACCATGAGTTTGGATAGAATTGGACAAATGTCTTGTAATCCTGCCATTGGCGGAACTGCAAAAGGACATTTGGTTAAAGAAATTGATGCTCTTGGCGGAGAAATGGGTGCCGCTATTGACGAATGTGGCATACAATTTCGAATGCTCAATAAAAGCAAAGGACCAGCCATATGGTCTAGTAGAGCTCAGGCCGATATGGAGAAATACAGACTTCATATGCGAAAAGTCCTAGAACAAACAAGAAATCTTGACCTATTACAAGATACAGTTTCCTCTCTTCTTTTGGAAGAAAATAAAGTCCTTGGAATTAAAACAGGTCTGGAGCAGACAATTCACGCTAAATGTGTTGTTCTAACCACAGGCACTTTTTTAAATGGACTAATTCACATTGGAGAGAAAAGAATTACCTCTGGCCGCGTCGGAGAACCTGCGAGTCTGGAGCTAGCAGAAGCCTTGAAACTTTATGGATTTCAAGTGGGACGAATGAAAACTGGCACAACACCAAGATTAGATGCTCGCACCATTGATTTTTCACAGCTTGAAAAACAAGATAGTGACCCTGATTTTACCCCATTTAGTATGAAAACCAATTCTTTGCCCACAGACTTAGTATCGTGCTACATTACGCATACAAATGAAAAAACTCATGATGTTATTCGGTCTCACATGCATTTGTCACCTCTTTATTCCGGTGTCATTACAGGCATAGGGCCAAGGTACTGCCCAAGCATTGAAGACAAAGTAGTTAAATTTCCCGATAAAATTAGCCATCAGATTTTTATTGAGCCAGAAGGACTTGGTACACACGAAATTTATCCCAATGGAATTAGCACAAGCCTTCCCCTTCACGTGCAAGAACAATTCTTACGAACTATCAAAGGGTTTGAAAATGTAGTATTGATGAAGCCTGGTTACGCAATTGAATATGATTTTGTTCAACCAACAGAACTACATCCTTCATTAGAAACTAAAAAAATACAAAATCTCTACTTGGCCGGACAGATCAACGGAACAACTGGCTATGAAGAGGCGGCAGCACAGGGCTTGCTTGCTGGTATCAATGCGGCAAGAAAAGCCTCGAACAAAAGCCCCTTTATTTTAAGTAGAACTGAAAGTTATATTGGGGTTTTGATTGATGACTTGACGACCCTAGGAACAAATGAACCTTATCGCATGTTTACAAGCCGTGCTGAAAATCGCTTAAAATTACGCGAAGATAATGCTACTCAAAGATTAACACCCTATGGATATGAATTAGGACTTATATCCGAAGAATTATATCAAAAGCATTCTAAGAAACTTGAGCAGCTTGAACTCGAACGTTCGCATATTAAAAAAGTTTGGCTTAACCCCACGCCTGAATTAAATCAGACCTTATTGGAAGCTAATCTTCCTGTTGTTAGTACAAATATTAGCCTCGAGGCATACTTACGAAGACCGGAAGTCAACGCTCGCATTTTAAAGGATGTGGGGCTTCTTCACTGCCTTGATTTGGATGTGTTAAGAAGACTCGAAATAGAAGTAAAATATGATGGATATATCCGGCGAGAAGAAGCTCAATGTGACAAAAGAAAACATCTAGACCACATTTGGATTCCTGAAAACTTAGATTTTTGTTCAGTAAGCGGTTTGTCTAAAGAAGTTGTAGAAAAATTAAGAAAACACAACCCGAGCACATTAGGTCAAGCTTCTAGAATCAGCGGCATTACACCTGCTGCAGTCACACTTCTTATGACTGTAATCAATCAGCGTCTTTCGCAAAATTGTACCCTTTAGCATATTCCAAATATCGCTCTGTTGTTGCCATAAATTGTTCTATTTCTTTGTCTAGCAAAGTACGAATAACCTTTGCAGGTGAACCAAGCACCAAACTTCGTGGCGGTATGACGGTGCCTTGAGATACCAGAGCGCCCGCTCCTACCAAGGAAAACTCGCCCACAATAGCTTTGTCCATAACAACAGCCCCCATACCAATTAGGCAATTGTCTTCAATGGTACACCCATGGATAACAGCAAGGTGAGCAATGCTTACATTTTTTCCAATAATCGTAGGATTTTTTTGGTAGGTGCAGTGAATGACTGCTCCATCTTGAATATTACTATTCTCACCAACCCGAATATAATGCACATCACCACGGACAACAGCGTTGAACCAAACACTCACATTTTTCTCTAAAAGAACATCACCTACTATCCTGGCTCCATCGGCCAGGAAAACGCTTGGATGAATTTGAGGCAAAATCCCATTGAAACGTGTCACACTAGCCAGTAAACTTTGCCTCATATTTTGTCTTTCTTGCTTTTCATGAAATGCCATCAGTAAATCCAAAAAAAGTTAACGTTCAGTTTTTTTATAAGCTCTTAAAAAAATAAACAAGAAAACGAAGAAATAAAGAGTCATACATAGCAAAGGCAGGAATAATATTTGACCATTATTTACAAAATTCAAGGTCAATTCTTTCCATGCATAGGTTGGCACCAAATGCCGAAAATAAGAAAGAAGACCCTTTTCAGGTAAGGCAAAAGTCCAAAAGAAAAGAAATAAATTAAGTAACGTAAGAACACTTCTACAAGACTCTAAACTAATAATATAACCCAGAGACATTCCCATGGTGGCCATAGGAAAAATTCCCAGGCATGCCATTAAAAAGAAACGAAAATATTCCATAGAATTAAATTGGAATTTTAAAGAAAATTTACCCACCAAAAAAACAAGAAATGCACTAAGCACACAAAGAATAAGTGTATGAAGAATTCTACCAAAAATCATGCCCAAAGGAGATACAAGAAG
>JAIXXU010000204.1 GCA_027490595.1 Pseudomonadota bacterium | reverse complement strand
CTGTTTTTGAATAGGGTAGTTGAGAGCCACCAAACAAACTGTCAACAAGTGCATACAAAAGTTTGCTTTCAATGACCATCACGGCAGAGCCTCTTAATGGTTCCACTCGAAGAATATTTAGGCAACTTGGTGAAGGAAGTGACCCCATAAATTCACCAAACTTCATGGCTTCCGAGTTACTAACAGTAATGTTTGCTACTTTTCTCAGAGACGCTGAAAGAGAAACGCGAAAGAGACGAATAAAACGGTCGTGAATGATATCTAAGGTGGGCATTCGCCCACGGATGATTCGATCTTGGTTAGCAAGGTCAAAATGAACTACACCTCTTTTGTTTTGAGAGGTATGAGATTCTTTTGTATTTGTTTGTTCATCAGATACCCCGTTGAGAAGAGCATCAACTTCGTTTTGGCTTAAAATTTGATCTGCCATAACTTACTCCAAAAGGAACTGGGTGAAGAACACATTTTGAACTGGCTTGTCGCAGACCTCATTTATTCTATTTATCATTTCACGTCTTAAAAGCTCTTTTCCATTTTCTGTTAGTAATTCTGTTCTAGTTTTGCTTGTTGTAGTTCTAATAATGATATCTTTAATTTGTGCTTCACGTTTTTTCAACTCATTTAGTTGATTTGCGCCGCCATGGTACTCTATGGCTACACCAAGAGAAACGAATCTATTTTCTAAGGCATTGCTCAAATTCAAATTCATTTCAGAAATCAGGTATGTGTCTCCAAAATTTGGTGCTACGCTTTCTTCTGATTTTGAGTTGTCTCCTTTTTCATTTGGAGTTGGATGTTGTTCTTTGTGACTGGTTTCTACTTGTGAAAGTGACTGGTGCTGACTTGTCTTGCGAATCATCAAGAAAACAGCTGCGATTAGACTGACGAAGGTGATTATACCCAATCCAACAAAAAGAATTTTCTTTGTTTTGGAGGTATTTTTTTTGGGTGGTTCTACCTCGTCCTGGCTCTCTATTTGTTCTTTGTTTTCAGACATAAATGCTTCCAGTCATAAGCAGTTTCAATTTTTCTTTGATTAATGAGCCTAAATGTGATTTGTGTTAATTTTGCCATAAATTTGTTAAGCATGTTTTTTCTTGTGTCGTTCTTTGAGTGGGCAAACTTTTTCTTAGATTCTAATTTATTGTAGTTATTATGGAAATTCGACAATTTGCAGAAATTATTTTATATGGCAAAGATTTAACACGTGAGAAACTTTTGCATCCTGGGGAACTCACTGATGATTTTCCTGGGCAAGCAGTTCTTACGCCTTCGTCACCAGGCAGACCGTCAGGTCTCGATTTTGTCTCCGAGTATCAAACCAAAAAAATTTTTCCTAACTTGAATGCTCTGGAAAAAGAACACGAAAGAGCAGTAATGTTGCATTTTTTTGCAAACCATGAACTTCTCGCAATGGAGTTGATGGCCCTCGCCTTGTTGCGTTTTCCTGATGCCCCTTCAGCTTTTCGATTGGGAATTGCCAGAACAATCATGGAAGAGCAAAGACATATGACGTTATACATCTCTCGAATGAATGAACTAGGCCTGGAATTTGGATCGATTTCAGTCAATCAATTTTTTTGGAAATGTCTTTCAGACATGAAGTCGCCCCTTGATTACGTTGTTAAAATGAGCATGACATTCGAACAAGCTAATTTAGATTTTGCCTGTTTTTATAGAGAAAAAATGCACAAGATTGGTGATAAAGAAACAGCTAGTATTCTAGACTCTGTCTATGAAGATGAAATAGGTCACGTTAAACATGGGGTCGTTTGGTTTGAAAAATGGCGTGATCAATCTGTATCATCCTGGAATTTTTATTGTCAAAATCTTCAGTTTCCTTTGTCTCCTGCTAGAGCAAAGGGTGTCATTTTTGATTCTGAAGCTCGAGTAAAAGCAGGATTAGATAACGTATTTATTGAACAATTAAGTGTTTATTCTGCCTCTAAAGGCAGGCCTCCTAACTTATATTGGTTCAATCCTTGCTGTGAATTGGAAGTACAACGTGGAAAAAAAGGATTTCATCCAGTAAAAGCAATAAAAGAATTGGAAGAAGATTGTGCTACGTTATGTCAGTTTTTAGCTGCAAAGGATGACATCGTATTATCTCCTTATAAGCCTTCTATTGAGTTTCTTCGGTCGCTGCAAAAGGTCGGTTATGATTTGCCTCAATGGCATATTGTTCATGGGCGTTCTTTGAAGTTAAAAGAGTTTGAGCAAAACTTATTTGGCATGGCAAAACCTTGGGGTAAAAGTCCAGAAAGTGAGCATTTTTTCGCTCCACTTGCTACCCGTATAAAAGCACAAAATACTATATCTTATGACCATGAGGTCATGGACGAATTGTACTCTAAATCTTTTACTTCCTATTTAAATAAAAAAATTTATGAAAATTTTTATGATTATCGAGATTTTTTTTCAGACCCTCAACATTTACATTTAATCTCTGACATAACTGAAGTCATAAATATAGGCCGTAATATTTTGTGTGACCATGAAAAATTTGTTGTCAAGCTTCCTTTCGGCTCTGCTGGGCAAAATGCAAAACGCTTCTCTTCTGTAGAGTTTTCTGAGAGTGAAGAAAATTGGTTGAAAAACAATTTATTTAATAACGCGGTTGCTATTATTGAACCTTGGTATAAAAGATGTGTCGATATATCAGCGCAAATCAAGGTTCAAAAAAACCAGGTTATTTATATGGGCGAAACTATTTTTCTCACTAACGATCATGGTCAATATTTAGGGACTTGTTTGGGTAGAAAAACTAACTTTCTTTCTCAAGATGAGCTTGCTTTTCTATATCAAAAAACTAACAACACCAAACCTATTGCTGAGCTTTTGAAAGAAGTTTCTCTTTTCATAGGAGAAACGCTCAAAGAGAAAGGGTATGAAGGGCCATGTGGTATAGATACCTTTATTTATAAAGATCCTTTTTCAAAATATGGTTATCGATTTAAATTAGTTTCAGAAATAAATCCTCGTTATACCATGGGACGGGTGGCTTTAGAAATTTCAAAACGAATTGTTCCTGGTACTCCTGCTCTGTGGATTCATCTTCGCGTTAAAGATGTTATAAAGAAATATGGTGCAGTATCTTCTTTTGTAACATATATCCACGATAAATTTCCTGCAGAAGTTGTTTGTTCACCTAAACCTTTACTCAATAATGGTGTTTTATTTACAAATGATCCGGAATTTGCAAAAAATACTCTAACAATACTCTTTGTGGGAGCTGGCGTTTTGAAAACTATTTCAGAAAGTTTAGCATTCTTGAATTTAGACTTACTACTTAAAAATAAAGGAAATATAAAAACATGAGATACTCTAAATTTTTGGCTAAAACAGTAAAAGACACTCCTCGTGATGCAGAAATTCCTAGCCACATTTATATGTTGCGTGGGGGATTTATGAAACAGTTTTCTTCTGGAATATATGGATTATTGCCTTTAGCTCTAAGAAGTGTAGCAAAAATTGAAAAAATTTGCCGTCAAGAAATGAATTTGATGGATGGCCAGGAAGTGAGAATGCCTTGTTCGGCGACTAAGGAATTATGGGATGAAACCCAACGTTATGAAACGTTTGGAAAAGACATGATCAAGTTTCAGGATCGCAATGACAAGAAAATGGTTTTGAATCCCACCCATGAAGAGCCTGTTGTCGCCATCGCTCGTTCTGAAATTTCCAGTTACAAGCAATTGCCCATGATGATCTACCAAATTCAAACGAAATTTCGAGATGAGCCACGACCCCGAGGTGGTTTGGTGCGTTTGAGGGAATTTACGATGAAGGATGCTTATAGTTTCCATACTAGTGAAGAAGATTTAAACGTCTATTATAATCGGATGCATGAGGCTTACATGCGTTTTTTTAAGCGCTGTGGCTGTAAAAATTTTGTGAGTGTGCTTTCTGATAATGGACTATTTGGTGGAAAATATTCCCATGAGTTTCAGATGCTTGTTCCATCCGGTGAAGATAAAATAATCACCTGTTCTAAGTGTAATTACCTTGCCAACGAGGAAGTATCGACGTCTCCTTTTGTGATTGCTTCGGAGCCTGAAAAAGAATTAAAAACCGTACACACGGAAAATATAAAAACTATTTCCGCGCTGTGCGATTTCTTATCTATAAAGCCTGAACAAACAGCAAAAGCAGTCATGTATAAAACGTTATTTTCTCATACCCCTGTAATTTGTTTTGTAAGAGGAGATTTGCAAGCTGTAGATAAAAAAATACGTTCTTTGGTTGGTGAAGAGGTTGTGCCTGCCTGCATGGAATCTATGGAGAAAGCGGCGGCGACTCCTGGTTATACAGGTCCGATTGGTTTGAATTTGAAACATAGTTTTGTTGTTTTTGACCATTCTATTGAAAAGAGTTCAAATTTGGTGACAGGTGCCAATGCAACTGATTACCACCTCATAAATTTTAATGTGCATCGTGATTTTCTTACAAACCTAAGCGCAGTTGAAAAAGAAAGAGTCTTTATTGGCGATATTGCTGCTGCGCGAGATGGTGATCCTTGTCCAAATTGTCAGGCTCCTTTAAAGGAAACTAGGGGAATTGAGATTGGAAATATTTTTCATCTTGGCACGAAATATACAGAAAGTATGAATTGTACTTACCTAGATCATCAAGGTAAACCCAATTATCCTACAATGGGTTGTTACGGAATTGGTATTACCCGTCTTTTACCTGCTATTATTGAAGAACATCATGATGAATATGGGCCTATCTTTCCTTTACCTGTTGCTCCTTTTGAAGTTCATTTGTGTGTTTTAAATAAAAAAGATGTTTCTGTAGCTGAAGAATCTGAAAAATTATATCAAGAGCTTAAAAAATTAAATATTGATGTTTTATTCGATGATAGAGATGAAAAACCAGGTTCGCAATTTGCTGACGCTGATTTAATTGGGGTTCCCTTTCGTCTTATTTTATCTCCCAAAACATTGGCAGAAAATAGTGTTGAGCTTAAATACAGAGACAAGCGTTGTGAACCCAGAAAAATTCCTTTGAGTGAAGTTATTGCTATTCTTCAGAATGAAATTAGCGAAGAATATAAAAAATACTGCGTCTAAAATTCTGTTTGATTTAGCAAAAACACTTTTTCCAAGGATGAATTAGGTAAAGTGCATTGCTTTTCCCATTCTTGCTCGAGCCAGCCCGGCGGAACTCCGTCTACAAAAGGAAAGCCCACACTGGAAATTTTTTCATTTGATAAGTGTATGAGCAGTTCTTGAAAAGCTCCTCGGAAAATTTCAGGTTTGAGTTTTTCCTGCCATGTTTTTTTAATGGTGAGTGTAACAATAAACTTTGTTCCAAACATGACGCCCAATGGGTATAGATAGGCTTGGCTGTGAGTAAAGTTATGCCTGATGCATAGTCTTGAGTATTCGCGGAAGTAATCTGGATAAGCTTTTTTTAATTTTTTTGAAAAGGGATCTCTAGAAACACCAGTGCAGCTGACCGGGTGTACAATACACTCTGGGTATTGAGAGAAGAGGCAGTCAACAGCAGAAACGAGTGTCATCGGCGTCCGCCGTAATATAAAAGTTGGTGACAAGGGGCGGACTCGAACCGCCGACCTAAGGATTATGAGACCTTCGCTCTAACCACCTGAGCTACCCTGCCATTCACGATATCCCCGATTATAATGTGTTCGACATTATGTCAAGTGCTTAGAAAACGACTGATGGGGGATATCGAGAAAAATGAGCTATGAGAAAGGAGAAGCCTAACTGGCTTCTCAAGATTACTTAGAGGGTGCTGGAGTCGTTGTTGCAGGAGCCGCTGAACTAGGCGCTGCGTTTTGTTCTGCAGGTTTGCTTGTTGCAGGAGCAGCTTCGGAAGTAGGAGCAGGAGTTGTTGTTGCGGGAGCAGTTTCGGAAGAAGGAGCAGGAGTTGTTGTTGTAGGAGCAGTTTCGGAAGAAGGAGCAGGAGTTGTTGTTGCAGGTGCCGTAGTATCTGTGGCAGAGTCCTTAGAACCACAGCTGTTTGTACAGCCAGAAAGTGTCAATACAGATAAAGCAACAAGAGCAGTCATTTTGAATTTCATAAAAATCTCCATAAACAATTAATTGGTAAAACACATGAGGGAGATTATATCTTTCCTCAATCGTGAAGGCAAGAAAGCATAACTAAAAAATTTTCTTTTCCCTGGGTTCATAATTCAAACAAGTCGCGTATGAATTTTATTTTCAATTGAATTTCAAGCCATTCTTCGTCTAGAACGCTCTCTTTTACAACGCCACCTCCGGCTGAAATAAAAACTTCGGAGTCTTGCCAGTGTATTGCTCTGATACAACCAATACAGATTGCAGACTGTTCGCTTTCCATATGAGTGATAACTGATCCATACAAGTATCTTTTGACATATTTTTTTTCTATTTCATCGAGCCAGCTTCGGGCGTTTTCTTTAGGGAATCCCCCAAGGGCTGCAGAAGGATGTATTGCTTGAAGTAAGTTGGTAACGTCTAAATCATCTTTGGGATAGAGATCAATATCTGTAACAAAATGAGAATATGAGCCTTGGGGTATGATTTTCATTTGGCCACATTTAATTTCGCCCTTTGAGTTTAATTCTTGTTCTAGTCCACTCACAACTATTTTATGTTCTTTGAAAAGTTTATTTAATTTTTCGCGAGGAGCTGAATTTAAGTCATGGTTGGTAAAGGTTCCAGCTACGGCGAGTGTTTTTATGTGATTTGGCTTTTTTAAAAAAAGTACTTCTGGGCTAGAGCCAATAATGCCAAATTTTAAGTTTTTGTCCCAAATTCCAAATAAATAGTTACTGGTTGGTTGTGTTTTTTTAAAGATTGTTTTTACTAAATATAGAATATGTTCTGCTTTAATTTCAAAGGAGCCATGTACATGTGTAAAAGGAACTCCTTTATGAAGAAAATGATCTTTAAATTTTTCATCAAGGAGTGAAAATAATTTTTTGTAGTCGGTATAGTTTGGGCCAAGCCAAGAAATATTTGGTTTTGAAAATAAAATAGAATCCATTTGCAAAATAAAATTATCTGCGCTGAGTTGGAAAAATTCCTTTCCCAATACCCACTTTTTTTTTCTGTTCAAAAAAAAATTATCGAAAAAGAAAGACGGAAACAAAGAAGGCTTAGTATCGGTAAATGATAACTCTTGAAGACCAAAAACTACATTTTCTGAGCAGTTCATGACAAAGCAGCCGCTTTCCCAAAATTTACTGCTTAATTGTTCTGTATACATTTGGGAGATCTCAAGTAAGTTAAGGTGGACTGAAAATCGTTTGGAAGAGGCGATATGAAAGACATCTTTTCTTGAGTGTGTGGATGAATAAACTCAAGAAAACATGCGTGTAGAAGTTGTCTTTTTATATTTTTAGACAAAAAAGAATATAATTGATTGTTTTTTTTGAGTTTTTCGGGGATGCGACTATAGAGAGAATCTCCTACAATTCCTGAGCTGACTGTTTTCATTTGGACTCTGATTTGATGGGTTCTTCCAGTGAATAATTCGCATCTTACTAAACAAAATTCATTTTCAGTGAGTTTTTCTTCGATTTTGTAAGACAACTTAGCTTTTTTTCCTTGGCCATCCGGAAGACAACTAAACTTCACTCTATTTTTTGGGTCTCTTCCGTGCCACGTTTCAATGAGACCTTCAGAACTTGACGGTACGCCGTAGGTCACAGCAAGATAGTGTCTTACTTGTTTATGGCTTGCGAATTGTTGAGATAGTCTTGTTAAAGCCAGTTGGGATTTCGCAACCACCATCACTCCGCTTGTATCTTTGTCGAGTCTGTGGACGATTCCGGCACGATGTTTTTCCCCCAGGCTAGGAAGTTGTATGGAGCCGCAGTGTGCCAGTATAGCATTGACTAACGTGCCATGATAAACCCCGGCGCCCGGGTGAACGACCATTCCTGAAGGTTTGTTTAATACAATAAGATGTTCATCCTCATAGAATATTTCTAGGGGTATTTTTTCTCCTTGGATTAATTTGTTTTCAATCAAAAAACTAAAATCTATTTTAACAATTTGGCCTTTTTTTAATTTTAGAGATGGTTTTTCCACTTTTTCATCCACAAATACAAGTAAATTCTGGATAAGTCTTTGGGCAAATGAACGGCTTGGTATATGTTCACATTTAGAGGAAACAAAGGAATCAAGCCTTATATTTACATCTTCTTCGGCAACGACAATTATTTCTAAATTTTTTTTCATAGGTAAATTTCAAATTGAAAGAATAAATTAGCTGGATTTTGCTAACTGTTCTTCATAAGACTTATTTTCGGTCATTTCAATGATTTGATCTACAATTTTGTAAATTTGGGAAGAGCTTGATGCATATGGATTGTCAACAACCAAAGGTTTTCTAATACGTATCGATTTCCATACTGAATCATCATAATTCATTGAGCCCACTAATTTTGAGCTAAAACCAAAATATTGATGACTGATGGTTGCCATAGTCTTTCCTAATGCTTTGTCTTCTTTGGTTCGCACTTGGTTCATAATAATTCCTACGTTTGTAGAATGAATTAAATTCAAAGTTTCCTCAAAGAAGAGCTCGTTTTTTAAAAAGGCTTCAATTTCGTTTATTGGTGAACTTTGCTTTTGGTATTTAGTAATTTTGTTGAGTATGTTTCGTTCTGCTTCAGGTGATAGTTTTGTGATGCGTGAGATATTTTGTAGCTTTCTGTAGAGTATACTTTTTAAAAATACATAAGCATTTTCAATACTGGTGGGTTCAGGGGTCATTATCATAAGCCCAAGATCTGAAAATATAAAAAAATCTAGGGTGTGGACATGAGTGCCAGCTCCTAAGTCTATAACAATATAGTCATAGTCCAAATTTTGAAGGCAATTGATTAACTTTATTTTTTGGCCACCCTGAGGGCTGATATGTTGCCAAAACGTGTGGCCTCCTCCAAATAAAGTTAGTCCCTCTATAAGAGTTTCCACTCCTGTTTTTTCCAACTCATCTGTGTGTCCTTGAAAAAAATCAGAAATATTTTTTTGTGGTGCTTGAATGCCAAAGCAAGTGTGTAAGTTTGCAGCTCCGAGATCAAGATCAATGGCAGCTACCTTAAAACCTTCTTGTGTCAATCGAGCGCATATATTTGCTGTGATAAATGTTTTTCCAATTCCTCCTTTGCCACCACCTACAGAAATAATAGTTGGCTTAGAATTTGCGTTGCGTTCTCTGATTTTTCTTTTTGGAAAACCAGGTTTATTACGAAATATATAAGGAATTTTATTAATCATATAATTTAAAATCCATAATTAATTAATATTTATTTGTATGTCGACATTTTTATTAAAAACTTATTCTTATACTAGGCAAATTTTTTTCATAGAAAACAATCTTACGTCAAGTAGCTGTGAAATATGCATAGCAAGCTAGAATGAAATTATAAAACATGAATATTTAGCTTCTTTAAAGCTAATTTTACTTTATTTATATCTCTTATTAGTAGAACTACATTTTGATCTTCCACTGTCCCGCCACAAGCGAGAGCGTGTTTAAGAAGTGAACACAAATTTTTTAAACTGTCTGAATTTTTACTCTCAGGATCGGAAAAGTGAGATAGCACTATGACAGGTTTTCCAGCTCTCCCTTTTTTTTCAATATGAATTTTTAATGAGCCTTGAATGATTTTTGCATCCCTCGGAATCATCTCTCCAGTTTTGTTAGAGTCAGGGCGTTCGATTGAAACAGGCTCATCATGTTGCTCGATACTTATCAAGTTGCCTTCCCACTGAAGCGGTATTCCACGTTTGCTCATGATATTCTTCCTTTTGATGAGGGTGAGGAAATTTCTTGTGTGCTGCTTCTCTCTTGCCAATTTACGATTATTACAGTTATAAATTCTTTGTTTAGAAAACGTCAAAGACTAAGGAGAAAATTTATGTCTGTTCATCCTCATCATCCCTGGCATTTTATTTCTGCAGGCGACCAGTGTCCTTCTGTTGTTACGGCAATCATTGAAATCTCAAGGGGCTCGAAGAACAAATACGAAATTGACAAGAAATCTGGAATGCTATTTTTGGATAGAGTTATGTCCAGTTCTGTGTCCTATCCAATCAACTATGGTTTTATTCCTCAAACATATTGTGAAGACGGTGACGCCCTCGATGTGATGGTTTTAAACCAGGAGCCTAGTGCCCCCTTGTCTATGATGAATGCTCGTGTCATTGGTGGTATGAAAATGATAGATGGAGTAGAGTCGGATGATAAGATTCTTGCTGTACATGCTGATGATCCACATTTTAAACACATCAAGAATTTAGAGGACTTTAGGTTATTTAATCCTCACTTGCTCAAAGAAATTGAACATTTTTTTAAAACATATAAACTTCTAGATAATAAAAAAGTAGAAGTCACAGGTTGGTTTGACAAACAAGAAGCAGAAAAAATAATAGTTGAATCCATTGAACTGTACAAAGAAAATAAAGCAAAGTTAACTTCTTAATAATTTATATTCGGGACTTTTATTATGACTTATCCAACAGAGCTTATGTATTCCAAAGATCATCATTGGGTTAAAAACTCTGGAAATCAGAGTATGATAGGGCTTACAGACTTTATTTTATCTCAATTAGGTGATGTGGTTCATCTCCAACTTCCTGAGCTTGAGGTTAAACTGCATGCAGGTGAGACTTTAGGAACCATTGAATCAACAAAAACGGTGAGTGATTTAGTTTGTCCTGTATCGGGAAAAATCATTGAAGTTAATCAAGCTCTTTTTGAAAATCCTCAGTTAGTCATGGAAAGTCCCTATGAAAAAGGTTGGCTTTTACGAATTGAATTAGAAGGGAATATGCCACAAAATCTTCTCAGCGCTGATGAGTATCTTTCCTATTTGTCGTCGTCTTCGGGTGTTTGATATATAAATTTAAATAATGGAAATTTTTTTCAACGCCTTGTTGATTTTTTCAGTATAGTTTCTAATGTGTTGAAATTAAAAATTAGACATTGCAACAATAAAACAAGAATTTTCATTTACTCAAAGACTTTTTTATTTTCTTTTTCTTCCATTTTTTTCAGATCTTTTTATTAAATAATCTTTTTAAAGAAAATAAATCTTTGCTTAAATTCATATTTTTTTATATAAAATATATGATAATTAGTTTCGCCTGAAAATTTAAAAAAGCCCATCCAATACTTGACAAGTAGAGCAAATAAGAGACAT
>JAIXXU010000117.1 GCA_027490595.1 Pseudomonadota bacterium | reverse complement strand
GAAGGCTACCGTTTGCTGCACAAGAGGAAGTCAATAAAAAAGTTTTGAAGTACACAAGTCCTTTGCAGGAAGACATTTTCCCTGATTATAATCTTCAATTTTTATCTAAAATAGAAGAAGAGTCTATAATTAATTTAGAAATTATTTTTTCATTGGAGACCCTGGTTTCTATTTGTCATTGTTATGAAAATATAAAAATGAAATCGTCGTACATAGGCTGGAATCAGAACTCTTGTATATCTTCCCTTCCTTCTCTTTCTCCTCAACTAATGGAAGCTATGAACAGATCTACTCATTATTTTTTTAACAATGAAAAAATTAATATAAAAAAAATGATTCATTTTTATAGATTGTTTCCCTTTTGGCGGTCTCAGCGAAATGAAAAAATTTCTGGATATTTCAATGCTTTTCTCTATGTTTCAAACATTTTTTTAAAAGAAAATGAATATCTTGATCTCTGTAATCAGGAAGTATTTGATATTTGTTTAATCATTAATGAAATAATTAACCTTCCAGTTGAGTATTTAAAAAAATTAAATGCAAAAAAAATTATCAGATTTATAAATTTGTTTAATGAAAAAATAATTCATGAAAATATTTTAAAAAAAATGAACAAAGATGATTTATTAAAATTTTTTAAATTATCATTAGATTTATCATATCTTGGAAATAAATTATCAGATGAGCTTTTTAATGATGATAATTTTTCTGTTCAGCTAAATGAGTTGGCTAAAACGCTTGGAAAAAAGATCGGGCAAAGTTCAGATGTTATTTTTAGAAGTCAAGATCTTGTCGAGATATGTGTAACCATAAAATATAGAATAGAACGTATTAGCGAAAATTGGCTTAGTTTTTTCATTCCTAGGCTTCAGAATTCTGCGGCTAGATTCTTAATAGAAGTTATAGCGGAAAAAATTGAACGGAGCGCCCCTGTTTATCTTAATAATGATCAGATCATAAAGGCTTTCGAATCTTTTTATGATCTCTCAGATGCAATTCCTGCAGATCAAAAGTTTATTCAGTCTATTGCAGGCAAATTAAAAGGAAATACATCCATTCAAAAACGTTTTCAAACTTTTGAAATGATTAGAATCGTTTGGGCATTTCAATACATGTCCGGTCAGTCCGAGGGTAGTAAAAGGCTGGTACAAGTTGCCACTGAGCTTATTCGTCACACTGAGGCTGTAGGCTTAGATTCGTCTGGTATTGATTCCATTTGCCAAGGACTCATGGGATTGTCTGAAAATTCTCCCGAGGCTGCTAGCTTAGTAAAGGTTTGTATTCATATCATTAAGAAAAATTTACCAGAACAAATCGATACTGAGGAAGAGTTTTCCCACATTTTCAAGTTTGTTAAAAAATTTTCAAAGGGAGTTCCTGAATTTCAAGCTCTGGTATCAATCCTTAAAAAAATGATTCAAAATTCAGATTTTTCTTACCTGCTTGATGCTGTTGATAATTTTGGTAGAGATCTTGAAGGTTATGATTTGAGCAATCTCAATGTTTCGGGTTCAGATTTTACGGTAACAGGTGCTAATGCTGGCCAACTTTATGTGAATCTTTCTAACTCAATTTGTCGTGGTATAAATTGTACAAAGACAAATTTGAGCAATGTGGTTGCTGACAACGCTGACTTTACAAAGGCTAATTTTTCTTTTGCTATCTTGAAGAATACTTCTTTGAAAGGAGCAAACTGCAAGGATATTAATCTTAGTTTTATTACAATTTCTCCTCAAACAAATTTCACTGGGGCTATTTTTGAGGGCAATGAAATTATTTCAATCCAGCTTCCGAACTCTTCGGATCATTTAGATTCAAACTCTAGTAGTAGTACTGACGATGATTATGTGAGACCTGTTGAACTAAGCGAACAATATCTTGATAGGAATTTTAATCATAAATTAAATAGAAAAAGTATTTTGACTGCTGTCCATACGATTTCTAATTCTAAAGTTAGAATTAGGGCAATGGAAAGCATTATAGCTTGGGTTGAAAAATTACCATTGCAGAAAAAAAATGATGTTCTTAAATACTGGGAATCGTTTTCTAGTATTTTATTTAAAAAAAGTGGTGATTATACTTCAAGTTCAGTGATTTCAAAATTTATTCTAAATGAATTGGCAGACAAGATTATTTCCGCTGGCAATACTCAAAAGAAATTATTTAATAAAGTTGAAGCTAAATTTTTCTTTTCTCTTGTTAAGGAAAAAAATAAAAATTTCTATCTAACAAATAGTTTATTTATTTCTCAGCTTATTTATTCTATGAAAACTCATAAACTTAATCCTATTGTTCAAAATGGAATACAGCTAGAGCGAATCTATCTTTCATTCTTTCCTTCAATTTATAGTGAAGCGAAGTCTATGTTGCAGCGTCTAGCTAGGGTTAGCGAAAGCCTGCCAAGTAAAATTGATTTAGATCGAAATATGGTTTTGATTGCTCCGAATGGCAAGAATTTTCTTTTGATATCCTTTGAATACTACCAAAGATTTATGCTTGATAAGGATGTTGGCTCTATAATTAACTGGGATAATTTATGTTATTTTAAAGAAATAAATCAAGATAATTATATAATACAGCCTAATGGGGCAGTGGACTTAATGGAAATTTTTAATGAAATACCTTTATTTAAAAAACAGTATGAATTTTACTCTTCTTGCAATAGCATGATGAACTTTATTAATGTTTTAAAATTAGGCGAACATCAAGAATTATTTTTGAAGACTTTTCATAAAAAGTCATCTAAAATTAAATTTGTAGATTTAGAAAATTATGAAAAACTGAAACGAGTTTTCACACCTTTTTTCAAGTCGCTGGTTGTTTCAATGAGACACGTGGAATTGAAAGATGAATTCATCCAGAGAATATCCGAAATTTTCAAATTTGATCAGTTATCAGGTAATCCTTCAGAAATTGCAGCTACTTATGCAAGCTTGGCAGCTTTTTTTGTTTTCTTAAGTAGCAGTACTGTGTTCGGAACAGATGATGATTCTCCAGAGATAATTCGGCAATTTGCTGTTGGTTTTCTCAATCAAGCAAAAATATTCTTACCAGACCTTATTGATCTTGATTGGATAGATACACTTGTCGGATCAAGTCAAAGCGCTCAAGTAGATTCAGTGGCTGTTTTTAGTTGCACTGGTTCTCTTTTTTTAGAAATGAAAGAAAAGTTGGAAAATACAAACGCTTTTCGGTCAATCATTCCCATAGCTTGGCAATAAGTTTTAAATTCTAAATATTTTTGAGTTATGAGGTTTGGCTGATAAATTTGGTGTTTGGTAACGGTTTAGCCGTTCATGCTGTTGAGAAAGTCATCGTTCGTTTCTGACCGCTCAAATCGCTGCAATAGAAACTCCATGGATTCAATGGGTGACATGGGGTGAATAACCTTCCGGAGAACCCAAAGTCGATTGAGTGTTTCTCTGTCAAGTAGAAGATCTTCGCGGCGAGTTGCACTTTTGTTGATATCAATGGCAGGGAATACGCGGCGTTCCGCCAAACGACGATCAAGAACAAGTTCCATGTTTCCTGTTCCTTTGAATTCCTCAAAAATGACCTCATCCATCCGGCTTCCTGTGTCAATCAGGGCTGTCGCGATGATAGTTAAGCTTCCTCCTTCTTCAACGTTTCTAGCGGCACCAAAAAAACGTTTTGGTTTATGGAGGGCATTGGCATCTACACCACCAGTAAGAATTTTACCGCTTGGAGGCACGACGCTGTTGTAGGCGCGAGCCAACCGAGTGATGGAGTCAAGAAGAATAACAACATCTTTTTTATGTTCCACAAGTCTTTTTGCTTTTTCAATCACCATTTCTGCAACTTGAACATGGCGTTGGGCTGGCTCGTCAAAGGTGCTACTCACAACCTCTCCGCGCACAGATCGCTCCATGTCTGTTACCTCTTCCGGGCGCTCGTCAATCAATAGAACGATAAGCATCACTTCGGGGTGGTTTTGGGCAATAGAGTTTGCAATATTTTGAAGGAGGATGGTTTTTCCTGTTTTTGGTGGAGCAACGATAAGTGCTCTTTGCCCTTTTCCAATGGGTGAAAAAAGATCGATGACCCGGGTGCTGTAAACGTGAGGATCGTTTTCTAACTTAAATCGAACATTTGGATTGATGGTTGTTAAGTTGTCAAACAGAATTTTTTCTCCAGTGAAATCTGGCGGTTCACCATTCACTGATTCTACTTTTAAAAGTGCATAATAGCGTTCATTGTCTTTTGGGGGACGGATTTGACCAGAGACGGTATCTCCAGTTCTTAGGTTAAAACGACGAATTTGAGAAGGAGAAACATAAATATCATCAGGTCCTGGCAAGTAATTGTAGTCAGGTGCGCGAAGAAAACCAAAGCCATCGGGAAGAGTTTCAAGAACTCCTTCTGAGTAAACAACACCATTTCTGGATGCTTGAGCTTCTAATAACGCAAACACAAGATCTTGCTTTCTCAGATTTGCTGCACCTTCGATGCCAAGTTCTCTGGCAAGATGGACAAGATCGCTAATATGTTTTTCTTTCAGTTCTTTTAAATTCATCATTGGAATTTCAGAGTTAAATTCAGGTTCTTTTTCATCTGTGTTTGTTGGTGAAACCCGATTGGGGTTTTCTTTCCGTGCAAAACCTCCAGATTGTCCAGGAGATTTATGACCATTTGGGCTATAGGGGCGTTGTCCTCCACCCATCCCTTGTCCCTGAGAGGGGCCATGATGACCGCCTGCATTTTGTTGTCCACTCTGAGGAGCGTATGGAGATTTAGGGGCAAACTGTTGATGTGGGTTTTGAGGAGGAAAAGGTCTGGGATTAGGGTTTGTTGAGCCAAAAGGTTGTGAGTTATTCGAGTAACTGCCTGAATTATTGTCTTTGTTTGGTCTGTTAAAGATACGCTTGGATGGTGTGTAAGTGGAAATGCCTTCTTCACTGTTTTCAGGGCTGGGTGCTGCGAGAGGGGGTGTATCTTGAAAAGGAGAATTTTCTTCCATAGGGCGTCTTACGTAGCGTCTTGTTTGTCCGCTATGCCCATTACGCTTGCGGTTGTCGCCAGAATCATCAAAATTTTTGCTATCGTCGCTCATGAAGTATCCAATAAAAAAATAAGGTTGGGTGAAGGTAAGAAGAACTCTTATGAAATAGTGGGGAAAGAGGCACAGAGCCCAAGAATCACGGCCATGGCTCGTGTGGCACGAATGTAAAGGGAAGATTTCAGGAAGTCAAGAGCCTTTTTTCCATTCGTCTTCAGTTTTGGAAAAGACATCTTTGATGATGCTTAATCCAAAATCAAGACTGGATGGTTCTAGCATTAAAGGGGGAGCAAAGCGTAGTATTTGACCATGAGTATCCTTGGAAAGAACTCCTTTTTGGCACAACAATTCTCCGTAAAATCGACCAGAACCTGCCTCTGGATAAATTTCAATACCATTGAGTAAACCTTTTCCTCGCACTTCTTTGACAATATGACTAGGCAAAACGTTTCTTAAGTCTTCTCTGAATTTTTCACCGAGCGTGAATGATTTTTGAACAAGGTTTTCTTCAATAATGATATCAAGTGCGGCTATAGATATGGCACATGCCAATGGATTTCCACCAAAAGTAGATCCATGGTCGCCTGGTTGAAAGACGTCCATGATTTCTTGTCTTCCTGCAACAGCAGATATAGGAAAAATACCTCCACCCAGCGCTTTTCCAAGAATCAATAAATCAGGCTTGGTGTTTTCGTATTCGTGAGCAAACATTTTTCCTGTGCGTCCTAAACCAGTTTGAATTTCGTCAAAGATGCAAAGAACATTGTTTTTCTTACAAATATCGGCAACATTTTTTAAATAGCCTTCTGGAGGTAGGATAATTCCCGCTTCTCCTTGCACAGGTTCAACGAGGAATGCTGCAGTGTCTTGGGTGATTGCTTTTTCTAAAGCTTGCGCGTCTCCAAAAGGAATAGAGACAAATCCATTGTCGTAAGGTGCAAAGGCGTCACGATATTGCGGTTCGCTGGAAAAACTGACAATGGTTGTTGTGCGACCATGGAAATTATTGTTACATACAATAATCTTAGCATTTGGATTTAGGATGCCTTTTCTTGAGTAGGCCCATTTTCTAGCCAGTTTTATAGAGGTTTCAACCGCTTCTGCTCCCGAATTCATGGGCAGTATTTTATCCATGAGTGTTAGAGTAGCTAGTTTTCTCATCCAGGGGCCCAGGCACTCATTGTGGTAAGCGCGTGATGTGATGCAGAGTTTTCTTGCTTGCAGTTCCAAGGCCTTTAAAAGTTTAGGATGGCAATGGCCTTGGTTAACGGCGCTGTAAGCGCTTAACATGTCAAGGTATTTTTTTCCTTGAATGTCCCAGACCCATTCGCCTTGGCCTCTGCTAAGAACAACATTGAATGGATTATAATTCCGGGCGCCGTAGGTAATAACGTCGTCAACCACTTGATTTTTCATCAACGAGCTCCTCTGCAAGATTAATTTTTATAAAGGTATCAACCATGGACATTGAAACAAAGAAAATGCCTTTGACAGACTGCTACAAAAAAGAATTTTGTTGGATTCATATGCAAAAAATGCCGTTTTTTGTTTATTTGGGTGCAAATGTGCATGAGAAAAAACTAGGGCAAAATGTAGAAATAGATTTGTCTATTTGTATTCCATTTACTCATACGCAAGATAGAATAGAAGAAACCCTAGACTATGGATTAGTTTACGAATTTTTGCTCAAGGAAGTTCCACTGTTAGGGAATACTTATTTGATGGAGTATTTTTGCGAAAGGTTGCTTGATGCCTTGGGAGATAAATTTCCAGAAATTAAAATGGCTAAGCTCTCCATCAAGAAAGGCTATGTGCCTCTTGAAGCTTTCCCGGGTAAAGTAAAGATTGTGGCCAAGAGAAAATACATAAGCAGACGAAACTATCCATAAAATTCTTTACCAATTTAAATTGATGGGAAAGATATTTTGGCCTAAGTCGCTGGACAACACCGTTTTTAAAAAATTTCCGCTTTGTGTCGTTAGAGTTGGATAAAACGTATAGTTTGATTGTTGCGGAAAGAGTTCCAGAGAGTTTTTGCCATTGTTAAAAATATACTGATTTATGGCTAGGTACTCTTTTGAGGAATCTCTTTGAAATGCTCTGAGAATTCCTGCGCCATCAAGAGTAACGATTTTTGTTTGTTCTTTGTTCAGAGGTTTTGTCAGAAAGGGGTCTGACAAGGCCGAAGAAGAAACATAAACTTTTTGATAAGCTCCGTTATTTGTATCAACAGCATGAAGTGTGAACGTGCTTTCATCACTGGTAGTAAAAAAAATTGTTTTATTCTGTGTATCGTAAGCTATTACGGGCCTTTTTTTGGAAAAAAGATTTGGAATAACTGGCCAGCTTTTAAATTGGAACGTCATTTTGTCTAGTGCTAAAATAGAAAATTTATATTGAGAAGGATCGTACACTCCTAAGAAAATTTGAAAATCAGAAGGTACAATTTGAAACATTTGGCCTGCAAAGGAGGTCTGAATTTCATCGGGTTCAGGTGACTTTGAACGACTGAAATGAAAACTATCTGAGATATTCATTTGATAAAAGGCATTTTTCCCAAGTTCGCGGTCAAAAAATATGCCATAAAGGGTGTTGTCATTTGAGGGGTCCACAGAGAAAAACTCTGTAGATACCTTGTTTGGATTTATTTTTGCTACAGTATGTGAAGAACCATCAGCTGAAATTGTGCTAATTTCACCACTATCAGTAATTCCATATGTATGTGTCTGTCCGCTTGCTAGAAGTTTAACCAGGGGATTTTGAATAGGGACATCTGGCTTGTCAGGTTGTGTAAAATCATGGATCATTTT
>JAIXXU010000110.1 GCA_027490595.1 Pseudomonadota bacterium | reverse complement strand
GTATTATTGGAAAGCCAAGATCATGAAAAGCAAACCCCGTTTCATATTATGGCAAACACAAAAGATATTCCTGCAGCTTTGCAATTGTTAACTGCAGCAAAAAAATCTCATGCCAACACTGAAATTTTAAATAAAGACAACTTATTTCCTTGGCAATATGCATTGAGAAAAAATAATCATGAAATTTTTGAATTATTTGACGTTGATGAAAGTAAATTTTTAGAGTTTATTTCAAAAAAAAATAAGCCTCTGAAGGAATATTTCTTTGGACAAAAAAGTATGTACAAGAAAGATATTGAACATCTTTGTTCAATACAGTCATCAAAGAAATTATGGGCAGCATTAGACTCTTTTAAATTTTCAGATATAGAAAAAAACTCTCCTATAATTTCCGATAGCATACTTGATAAATGCATTAAAAATATACATATTTTTGATTCATCAGCCTATAACTCATTAAAATTAACTCTACTCATTAATAGGTCTCAAAATTTTAAAAATAAAATTCTTTATTTACTTTCCAAATCTATAAAAATTGGTGATAAAGAAAAAATTAATTATGCCCTAAATATCATTAAATTATTTGAAACTAAATTTTTTTCATATATTTTATCATCTAATGAGTATGATTTAAAAAATTCCATAGAATATTTATTAAAAAATTTATTAAATCCGTATATGAAATCAGATGGAATTTCTGAATTTTTAAGAAAAAAACAGTCTTATGTTAAATTGAAGGCTTGGAGAAGAAAAACTGCGGATGAACTATTATTGGTAACAAATGGTAGAATTTTTCTGAGTAGAAAAGAAGAGTTTTTTAAATCAATTGATAATGTACTAGAAAAATATCTTAATTCTTCAAAAAATACTTGGGATTTAAATAGTCTAAATACTAGTCATATATTTTTATACATTGAAATGGGTTTTGATGCCTTCTGTAAAAAACAAGCCTCTTCTGAATTCAAGGAGGAGTTACTTGATCATTTTTCGAATAAAAACTTGAAGAAAAAATTTATTTTAGATATTTTGAAATCAACATGGATTTCAAAACAAATAAATTCTCTTGACAAAGAAAAGAAAGTAAAATCTACCACACCAAAAAACTATAATTTTTCTGAAAAAAAAGTGAGTTTAGACTCTTATAGACAGGGATGTTCTATTCAGTAAGGGATTTTTAAATGTTTGTGACAAAAAACAAGGCTTTTTCTGTTGTTAATTCTTTTTTAGCTAGCGGCTCAACTAGTGAAAAAGTAAAACTCACTACGGATGAATATTCAAAAGACAATCTAGATAACGACTTTGATTTTGTTTATGAACTTTTTAAAGCATATAAAATTTCTCAAGGGCAAATGTATTCTCTGATAAGACTATGTGTAATTGGTTCCAAGAATTTTCCCAAGCATACTATAATTGATACAATAAAAAAATGTATCAATAAAAACTTGACCTCCTATTTAGAAATTTTAAGCCCAATGGAATACACCGAAGTAGGCTTTAAAAAATTCATGGACGCTATAAACTATTCTGTAATTTTACTAGAGAAAGGTTTATACGATGAGGTAAATTCTTTTTCCTGTCTTGACAACTTATTAGAAAATTTAATTAAAATAAAATCTGAAAAAATAGATAAAATAAAGTTCGAAAAAAAAATTGAGGAACTAGTACTTGATTTTAAAGGACCAAATATCAACGTTCAGTTCCCAATGAGTGATGAAAACATAGATAAAATAAAATGCCAATTTCTTAAAGTAGTTGAATACCAAAATTCTATAAAAAACATTAGCTTTACTGTTTTACAGGAAAAAATTAATAAAATTAAGGTGAATTTAGATCACAATAACAACATAATTGCAGAGAACGAAAAAAGTAATACTGTCCTATACTTAGTAGCATTAATTTGTAAGGGGTTAGATTATTTTTATAAACTAGAACCAAATCAAACTCAAATTTTTTCTGTTCTTGCTTTAATGCTCCCTCTAGAAAAGTCGTCAAAAGGAAATCTTGCGCAAATTAAAGCCGGTGAGGGAAAATCAATTATTATAACTATTTTTGCTTTAATTATGGCATGTCAGAATTACTGTTTTGATATTGTTACTTCAACAACATACCTGGCAAAACGTGATTGCTTAAAATTTAAACCATTCTTTGCTTTATTTGGTGTCTCAACATGTTTTTTAGAGGATAACTCAAACTCTCTAAAGCAGTTTTCAGGCCAAATTGTATATTCCACAAGTTACAATTTAGAGTTTGCTGAACTTCACGATATTTTATATTTTCATGAGAATGAAAAATACCAAAGATTCCATTTTTCGAATCCTGCGTTAAGAAGACCTTATGATTGGGTCATGATAGATGAGTCTGACAACATGATCATAGATAAATGCGGAAATTCTGCCAGAATAGCTTATCAGTCTCGCGATGAACTCATTCTTCAGATTCTTGGAAAATTATATGAAATAGTAAAATCAAGTAAGAGCTGCAACAAAGCAGTATTGGATGAATGCCTAAAACGTTTTTCAGCCCATGGAATAGCAAATGATAAAATGGAAAAATACGTTGAAAATGCCTATATGGCATGCTTTCAACTGGAACTAAATAAAGACTATTGCCTTGTTAAAAACTTTGAAGAAAAAGCAAGTAAAAACTCAGGCCTTTATTCCATTGTAAGTATTGACAAAGAAACAGGAAAACTGTCTTATGGAACTCGATGGTCAAATGGATTACATCAATTTCTAGAATATAAACATGGTATACCCATGCAGATGGATAGCTTAACAATTGGCGCACTCTCTCATCCTGTTTTTTTTAACAATTATAAATTTATATCAGGCTTAACTGGAACAATAGGTACTGAAATTGAAAGGGAAGAAATCGCTAAAATTTATCAATTGCATACGTTTGATGTTCCTAGTCACTATTCTTCAAAGAGAATCCGCCTTCCCACCAAAATTTTTAATGACAATTCTTTATTCAACAGTGCTCTCATAGAAAATTTGAATCTTCTAATGAGCGCCGGTAGGCCAGCTTTAATTATTTGCAGAGACATTAAAAATAGCAAGGAAATAAATTTACTTATTAAAGAGAATATTGCGTCTTTTGAGAAAAAACCAATCGTCCAATTTTTGAATGATACTCAACTTCATCACGAAGCCTTTGTTGTTGAGCGAGCTGGAATGCCAAATTGTATCACAATATCAACAAATGCTGGTGGAAGAGGTGTTGATATTCCTTTGCATCAAGATGTGAAATTCAAGGGTGGTTTGCAAGTTATTATTTTGTTTTTTCCACACAATGAACGTATTGAACTACAAGCTGGGGCACGAGCAGCCCGCTTTGACTTACCTGGAGACTATCAAATTTTTGTACCACCCAATGATGATATGCTTGAAAAATATATAGAATCTAAATCTTATAAAATAATAAGTAATTTAGAGAAGAATTTTTTCGAAGACTCTGAAAATGAATTTACGTTTCGCAATTTTCATGTTCTTCATGAAGCTTTAAAAGTCCTTGATAAATCAGCTATAACAGAAGAAAATCTTATCGCATTCAGAACAGAAATGAATATTGCGCAATCAAAAAGAAGAATAAAACAAGCATTTCTTGCTCATTTTACCCACAATCTATTTATGAAATTTAAGTCGATTTTTGACAAGCTTGCAGAAAAACATAAAAATGCTGACACTCTTCATAAATGGGCTTTATTATTTACAAATTTAGAAGAAAAAATTTCTAGGATAAAAATAGAAGATAGCGTTCATAATAAAGATGAACTAGCAAGCCTAAAAGAATTTAAAACTTCTTGTGAAAAACAAATTGAAGAGGCATTTAATTCTTTCTGCTAAAAATTATTTTGTTTTTATCTTGTCATTTTCTGTTTTTAGCAGTTCCTCAATGACTGGTCGACAGCGCTTTCCTTTGCACCCTCCCGAACCACTTCCTGTTTTTGTATTGACTTCCTCAACAGTCAACGCTCCCTTGCCGATTGCGTCACAAATGCGAGCCTGTTTGATACCTTTACAAATACACACTACCCTAAGACGTTTCTTGATTTCGTCTGCTTTTTGAGCACTTATCTCGTCCACAATAAACTCATTTCAATTGTATTAAATTCTCTAAGGAGATAAAAATTAAGGTTCACTAGTTTTTGCTTTGACTTCTTGACAATACAAACCAACAGCCTTTTTGATTTCCTGGTCTAAGTGAGCAAAGTGTTTTAAGAATTTTGGACGGAAAGATTCATTCATACCTAGCATATCTTGTAATACAAGAATGTTTCCATCACACTCATTCCCACTTCCAATACCGATAGTTGGAATGCTCAACTTTGAAGATACTTCTTTGGCAAGGTCATGCTCGACAAGCTCGAGTACAATAGAAAAACAACCTGCTTCTTGCAAGCTATATGCTTGGCGCAAAAGAGTGTCGCGGCCTAGGGGATCCTTCCCCTGTACCTTGAAGCCCCCAATGGCATGAACACTTTGGGGTTGCAATCCTATGTGGCCCATGACAGGTATGCCGTGTGAAACTAAAAATTCAATGTGTTTTAAAATTTCAGGTGTGGCACCTTCTATTTTTACAGATTCAGCGCCTGCCCGCATCAATTCCGCAGCATGAGCGCTGGTAAGCTCAAGGCTTACCCCTGCACTTCCAAATGGCATGTCGCCAATGAGCAGCGGAGTTTTTAGCGCTGCAGCCACACATTTCACGTGATAGGCCACCTGGCTAACCGTGACAGGTATAGTTGTACTTAAACCTTGAATGACATTACCAAGACTATCTCCTACAAGCACAGCATCTAAATCACTTTGCTCAAGCAGTCTTGCAAAAGACGCATCATAGCATGTTAACGCTGTGATTTTTTCGCCCTTCTCTTTTTTTGCAGGAAAGTCTGTAACCCTAATTTTTTTTTGTGCTTTGGTTGATTGATTTTGAGAATAGACCACAATTACCCCTTTTAAGCATTTAAATAATCAAACAACTCATCAAGCTTGTAAAAAGTTTCCTGAGTTATTTTCCCTCCGGCTACAAATGCATGACCACCACCAGCAAAATTACGAGAAAAGTAATTTCCTAAATGTTTTACATTGTCGGTTGGTTTGTTCCATGGATTAATTCCACAGGACAAAGAATAAACACCTGTTGAACCTTTAGGGGATAAATGAATGGCATAATGTGCCTGGGGAAAATACAAATAAGGTAAAAACCT
>JAIXXU010000274.1 GCA_027490595.1 Pseudomonadota bacterium | reverse complement strand
TTCCTCGGCCATTTCCCAACTATAGTTCGCAACCCGGGCATTGAATGCGAAATCCTCGGCCATATTCATGGCAGTTTCTAAGTCCAAATTGGGAGACGCAACATCAGAAATCAAAACATTTGGCACTTCTTTGAGGGCGTATGTTGGCATCGAGATTGTCAAAAAGGAAGATAAAAACGCTACGGTAAAAAGCCCTTTAGATAAAACAAAACGCATAAAAAAAACTTTCAAAAAATTGTTTCTAAATATTTCAATAAAGGCCGGGCTCAATTTCTTGCAAGCACCCGCTCTTTGTTTGATTCCCTTAAAGGGAGTATAACATAATATTAAAATTTAAATTTCTGAAATTTTATTGGCTCTTTGAGCGCACTCATCGTGAGCCTTTACTGCTTTTTGCAGGGCTTCATAAGCCCTATGAGCTACGATCAAGTTAGTCAAGTTCTTCATAGGATTGACGTTGCTTCCCTCTAGATAGCCCTGTTGCACAAGTCCCTTAAAGGCAATCTTATTTTCAGGACTACCGTTATGAATCCAGAGGTTTTGCCCAAGTCTTTCCAGCATTGTTTTATCTTTGAAATTTATCACCTTCATTTTATCAATAAAATTATTGTCAGAATAGATTTCGCCCGTAGGTAAAACTTTAAGTGCACCTAACCTCAAACCAGTAACAGGACCTTTTTCGCCCTGAACAATGTAGCCATTCTTAGTCACCAGAAAACCATCCTTGTTGACTGAAAAACTTCCATCCCGTGTCACCCTCTCTCCAAATGGAGTACTGACCTCAAAATACCCATCTCCCTCCAAGGCCATATCTGAAGAATTTGAAGTCTTTTGTAAAGGTCCTTGGGTGTGAGCAGTTTTGATCTCACTAAGTCCCACGTAGGACATTTCGTTTCCCACAAGTGGCTGTGAAAAATCAAGATCTTGTTTTGGCAACGCAGGTGGATGAGGGCTGCTATAATTTGACCAAGGATCAGGATGAATTTCAGAAAAAGAGATTTCATCTGCTTTGAACGCAGTCGTATTTGTATTTGCTAGATTGTTCGAAATTATATCAATCACCATTTCTTGCATCAAACCGCCCGAAAGAGGACCATATATATTTCTAAGCATAGGTCAGCACCAACTCAATTATAAATATTAAGGAATTTTATACTTAGTTATAACAAAATGTATTTGACTGCTGAAAATAAAAAGTGCCTAAAGAGAGGGAAAAGCGCAGGGAAAAATTTTCTTTATCTTGAATTAAAGATAGTAAATTTGTCCATCTTTATTTTGATTTTCCCGCTCAAGTGTTTTCTCTATTTTTGTCAGGCTTTCTTCAGAAATTTTTGTAATTTTTAATCCAAAGCCTTCTTTTGTGAACCTTATCACTTTACCCTTGAATTTAATTCTTGATTTGTAGGTTGGCAACATCAATTCAAGCTTTAAGTCATCATTTGAGTCTATTGATACAGCTCTTTTTTTATCTTCAATTAATAGTCCATTTGTAGACATATCAATTACTCTTAAGGTCACTTTTTCATTTTCCATTTGAAGCAAAATAGGGTAATTAACCTTGTATCTTAATGCCTGCCTAATGGGAGCATCCACAATTTTTTTTATTTTTTCTATAAGAACTACACGAGGCATAGGCTTTACAACAAATAAATCCACATATTTTTTAACTCGGACATCTATGATATTGCGAAGCGGTAAGACACTCGTCAAAATAATTTTAATATCTTTATTCAAACTTTTTCTTTTTATTTCAAATAAATAATTTACGTCGCCTTCTGCATGAAAATGAACATCAATCATGATGACTTGTACTGTATTTTCTGAAATATAAGACAAAAGATCACTTGGTGAGTTAACCAAATGAACAGTAAAACCTCCTGAAGAAAGATTAATTTTTTGCAATTTCCCAGAAAAATGTTGTTCTTCAGCTAAAACTAAAGAAATTTTTTTTGGCGATTTTGGGTGATTGCGTAATTTCTTTACGACTTGCATAGTTGCCTCATTAGAGTAAGATTTTGACCGTCTCATACTTTACCTGTCGGAAATTTTTTGCAGGTTTTGAGCGGCTTTAAAAGTTTTTTTGGGTAATTCAATATTTTTAGAAGGTTTTTTGGGTCTTGCCTAAAAATAATCTTCTTTTTTGTGTTTTTGTAGGCTGATATGAACCGTAAAACGTTTCTACCAAATATTGCGTTTTTTGACTCCGGGCAAGGAGGTCTCACGGTTTGGGAAAATGTTCTTAAACGGTTTCCCCAACTTAGCACTCAGTATATGGGCGACAATGCTCGTTGTCCTTATGGAAATAAAAGCGGAGAGACCATTTCCCGCTATGCAGCTGAGGCTGCTTTTTTTCTGGCATCAAGAAATGCATCATTGATTGTTGTAGCGTGTGGCACCGTTTCTAGTGTAGCGGTCAATCACCTTCAAAAAATTTATAAGGTACCCATCATAGGTATTGTGGAAGGATTTTGCTCCCACGTTGCTCACACCCTTGAAAATCAAAAAGAAAGAACTGTAGCCGTTTTAGCAACACGTTTTACAATTAAAAGCCAAAGAATTTTGGAAGAGCTAAACAAACATCACATTAATAGTGTTTGGCAAAAGGCTTGCCCTCTCTTTGTTCCACTTGTGGAAGAGGGTATTGCTTCAGGGCCGTTGGTTGATTCTGCCTGTGACATGTACCTTTGGGACATTCCTAGTGATGTCAAAATTGTCATGCTTGCCTGCACTCACTATCCACGAATTGTTCTGCCTATTGCTGAAAGTTTAGAGCGCAGGACAGGACGTAGTGTTATTTTAAAAACTCTTGAAGGTGACTGGCTTTTAAAGCTTGGCTCAAAATCTAGGGAAGATCCCATTTTTCTCATGGAGTCTTCTGTGTCTATTGTTCGAGATGTAGAAGATTATCTTCATAAACATGATACAGAAAATATTTTAAGGTCAGGATCTCAACAACACATTTTATGCACAGATTCCCCTTCTCAGTTTGGAGAAGTGGCTCGTATTTTCACAAAAGAAACGTTAAATAATGTTGAGCTGGTTAAAATTTTTTTTGAACATTAAATTATCATTGGGTTATTCTATTGAAAATAAATAAAACTACACCAAAAATTCTGCATATTTTAACCTCTAAAGCATGGGGTGGTCTTGAGTTATATGTTGTCAGTCTCATTAAAAAACAACTAGATGCAGGATTTTTTTCAGTTCT
>JAIXXU010000165.1 GCA_027490595.1 Pseudomonadota bacterium | reverse complement strand
TCCCACATCTTGATCGGTAACCTTCTCTCCACGAGCATGCTTTATGTTAAGAATTTCTTTACACAGTACAAATAACTCAGCACTCAAAGGGAACCTGTTGTTTCCATGGTTCAACATATATGTGAGACCCCTCAATCTCTCGCACGATAACTCGCACAAAGATCATAGATAACATTGAAGTTAAAATTTTTTATCAGCCATTTTTGTTATAAATACAGTTTAATGTAAAAACACGTAATCGCAAAATTTTACCGTGTTTTTATTGACATGGCAGGATGTACTCCTGGGCAAACCTTGGTACTATGTGACACACGCAAGATACATATATGAACCTACTAGGACCGGAGTTTGCCATGGGCTACCGTATTATGACTGATGTCTCATCTTTGGAAAATCAGAGACATATTCGGGAAGCAAGAATGCTCGTCGATAAAAGCTTCTCACGTCTTTCGTCTGGTCAAAGCATTACCCATGCAGCAGACAACCCCGCAGGGCTAGCCTTTAGCGAGAAAATCAAATCTAAAATTAGAGGTCTCCAACAAGCCCAACGAAATTCTAACGATGGAATTAGCCTCATACAAACCGCAGAAGGTGCCATGAGTGAAGTTCAAAACATGTTAGCTCGCATGCGTGAACTTGGTGTACAGGCGGCCTCAGATACCATCGGACCAAAAGAAAGAGAGTATCTCGATATTGAATATCAGGCTTTAAAAAGTGAAATTGATCGTATTGCCTATTCAACCACATTTAATGGCACACAACTTCTTGATGGTTCAGGTGGGGTTTTGGAAATCCAAATTGATACCGGGGGACGTAATCTACTTGGTGTTGACAGACTTGAATATGATACGTTTAAAACTAACGTCAAAACAAATAAGCTAGAAATAGCTGATCTTTCAGTATCCACAAAAGAAGGCGCGCAGAAATCGTTGACTCCTATTGAAACTGCTTTAAATACGGTTTCTGGACAGCGAGCAACCCTTGGCGCACTTCAAAATCGCCTCAGTTCCACGATTAATAACATAGCAACTAGCATCGAAAATCTGAGTGCAGCTAACAGCCGTATTCGGGATGTTGATCTCGCTGAAGAGAGCTCTGAACTTGCTAAAAACCAAATTTTATTGCAATCGGGAACCAGTGTACTCCAGCAAGCAAATTCCACGTCTAAAATGGCTCTGGCTCTTCTAGAAGGGCGTTAATTTTTACAATGCCTGTAATTGTAGCTGAAGAATTAAATCAAAACAAAGATAACAAAGTCTTACAATCTTTGGCAAATCAAAGCATTCCCTTTGCCATTGTGCCAGATCAAGAAAATCAAGGAGATGTTTTTTATAAAGATTATGTGCAAAGAAAAGACTTTACAATTTTAAAACAAAAATATGGAAAAGTTTTTGCAGGAAATGAAGATGATGTGGATCATCGCCTAAGATCTTGCTATAGCCAGACTCTATTTCAAACATTGATAGCCATTATAAGTGGAACGCTTTATAAAAATAACGAAAAGAAAAGCTTGATGCCCCAAAAATGTTGTCAGTACATGATCAATTCTATGTATTTACAGCCTGAAGTTAAGTATATAAGTTCATTAATTGATTTTATCCCGTTGATTTCTATAGGAATGGGAGAATTTATTTTACTGAAAAACATAAAGGGATGCGTTGAAGCTCACTATTCGTATTCTCAGTCAATAAACGTTTTTAAACTAGAAAAAATTATTTATATAGGAAATAAAAACTTTGAGATATTTATTGAATATACACTTACCGGAAACCCAAAAATACTCCAAGAATTTGATAAGTTATTAAATAATTTTGAAAATATTGAAGATGAAGATGCCCTGAATATAGAAGTACAAAAGCTCTCTTACAATGGAAGTTTTTCAGGGGAAAATCAGTTGATTGATTTTTCAGCAATAACTGATCTTATTTACAGCCATAGCTTTGAAAAAACCTTTTTACAAAAAAATAGTATACATCATAAAAAATCTCTCTCTCTAAAAAGACTCGAACTAGCTGATTTTATTATTAATGCATTGAACAGACTCAAAATTAATAAAAAAGAGAATACCGAATTGGTTAGCAAGCTGATGAAAATATTTATAGATATAAATAACTCACTTACAAAAGATTACGGCTCATTTTATACAGGAAAGGGAAAACTAAATGATGTTTTAACCTCATTCTTAGAAAAAAATTCTATTTAAAAGACTCTTTATTTTTTGAACTGTATTTTGATACAAAATAGCTATAAACACGTTCAATGTTTTCATCCTCAGCATCATCAACATCAAAAACTTTTGATATCAAATCTAGAACATGAACTTCTTCCAGTGGATATTGATCTTCAAAGAAAACCTGTCTTGGTATAATTCCTTTTTCATCAATCTTTAAAATAGAAAAGACAAATTCCATACATTCTATATTAAGGCTCTTAACAGCATAAACATGAATGTGCCTATAGATTTCAACTTCTTCGTCACCAAATTCTTTCTTAAAGGGGTTATCATGCCTGAGGTAACTTTGTTTGGGTTGATTTGAATTTACTCTTTTTTTATTTTCATCATCTTCTTTTTGCATCAAAAAATTTAAGGTTGCTACGTCGCCATTCTTAGCAGCATAATGAAAAGCGTTCCTACCACTTTTTAGAAGACAATTACCAAGATTATTCCCTAATTTTTCAATACAATATTCAAGATATTTTATT
>JAIXXU010000133.1 GCA_027490595.1 Pseudomonadota bacterium | reverse complement strand
TCTAATGAAAAAAACTTTGTAAATTTCGGGATCAAAATCTTCATATTAAACTCCTAATTAAGTTGGTTCATAGCAGACATCATCGGCCCAATAATTGCCATTACCATCATAAATACAACGCCAGCCATAAAGAGCATCATAGCAGGTTCAATGAGACGGGTTGTAGCCATAATTTGATTATTGACATCGTCATCATATACCTGTGCAATATTTGTTAGCATTTCTTCCATTTTGCCTGTTTTCTCACCAGTTCTTAACATATGAATAACCATTACGGGAAATTGCCCCGTTTTTTCTAGTGCTGCGGCAAGTTTATCTCCATCCTGGACTCTGTTGATAGCTTCTTCTAGGGCTTTTTCCATCACGACGTTTCCAACAACTTTTTTTGTAAGTTCAAGAGCTTCAACAATTCTAACGCCACTTGATAGGACTGTAGAAAGTGTTTTGGAAAAACGAGACACGGTCACTTTTTGAATTAAAATTCCAAATATGGGAGCTCGATATAAAAATCTGTCTAAGGATTCTTTACCCTTGGGAGATTTTGACCATGTGAAAATACTAACAATGGAACCAACAAGAATGGAAAGACAAACTACCCACCACTGAATCATCCACGCAGAGACATTATTCATCAGTATCGTGTACCAGGGCAAAGTTACCTTTAACGCAGTAAATGATTTGGTCATTTGTGGCATAATTTTTACAAACAGGTAAATCACCACGCCAATTGCCATAACAACCATTAAGGCTGGATAGGTTAGGGCGCCCACAATTTTTCTACGTATGTCAATTTGGTACTCAATAAACTCGGAGAGTCTTTGCATGACCAATGGCAATGCGCCTGCTTTTTCTGCAGCGCCAATCATGTTGATATAAATGGAGCCAAAAATTTTAGCGAATGGCGTATGAGCTGCTGACAATGATTTTCCTTCTGAAACTAATTCTCGAACACGAATATATATGCAAGAAAGTTCTTCGTTTTCAACCTGCTGGCTGACTGCCCGTAAGGCATCATTGATGTCTACCGCTGATTTGAGCAAGATAGAAAACTGTTTTGTGGCTATGGCAATGTCTTCCATTTTAGGTGGTTTTCGATTCAATGAAGCAAGAAAGCCACCTTTTCCTTCTGCAGTTTTAGTTCTAGTATTTTCCTGGATGTTCAGAACAAGAATATTCATTTTACGAAGTTTGAGTTTTGCTTCACGAAGTGATTCAGCTTCTAGTGTTCCTTTGGTCTGTTTTCCTGTGCTAGATTGTTGTCCTTTGTAGTTAAAAAGAGGCATGTGTTTTTTTCCTCATGAGTGGCTTTCTTCTTGTGTTCCATATAAAGCTTCCTCTAGGCTTGTGTCCCCTTGTAAAAACCTTTCTTGAGCGCTGTCACGCAAAGTTTTCATGCCTCGGCTCATACAAAGTCTTTTTAGGCTTGCTCCATCAGAACTATTTAAGACAAAAGTTCTTATTTCTTCATCAAAAACTAGCAACTCATAAATTCCTAGGCGTCCTGAATAACCAGTATTTCGACACTCATTACAGCCTCCGTTATGTGCTTTATAAACTTTATATTTGCTTGCTGTTTCTGAAGAAATTCCAAGTAAATTAAGTTGCTCGTCATTATAAATAGTTTCTTCTTTACAATTCCTACATAAACGGCGAATAAGTCTCACAGCTAAAATGCCCAAAACAGCTGTGGTAATTTGAAAGGATTCAATACCGAAATCAACTAGCCTTGTAACAGAAGATGCTGTGTCGTTTGTATGAAGAGTGCTAAAAACCAGGTGTCCTGTGATCGAGGCTTGGACTGCTATCTTTGCTGTTTCAGCATCACGTATTTCACCAATAAGAATAATATTCGGGTTTTGTCTTAAAATTGAACGTAACGCCGCCGCAAAAGATAGCCCTGCTCGTTCATTCACTTCTACCTGGCATACTCCTGGAAGTTGTATTTCTACAGGATCTTCTACAGTAATAATGCTTACATCTGGCTTGTTAATACTCATCAGGGCTGAGGCAAGGGTTGTCGTTTTTCCTGAACCTGTAGGACCAGTAACGAGAACAATGCCATGCTGTTGTTGAACTAAATTTTTAAACGTTTTCAAAAGTTCAGAAGGCATCCCGATTTTATCAAGCTCCGGTAAACCGCCTGACTTATCTAAAATTCTTAGAACAATTCGCTCACCAAATTTTATGGGAAGAGTGCTGACACGAAGGTCAATATTTCTACTACCTACCCTGAGTGTAATTCGTCCATCTTGTGGGATTCTACTTTCAGCAATATTCAGTTTGGCAAGAATTTTGATTCGAGTTGATACGCTTGATTGGTACTTTTTAGGAATAATTCTTACTTCTTTTAATCGCCCATCAATACGAAATCTAACAGAAACACGATCTTCAAAGGGTTCAATATGAATATCCGAAGCTTTCTCTGTGATTCCTCTTCTAATAATTGTAGACACTTCTTTGCGAACGGGAGCTTCATCAGTGTTTTGCAAAAGATCTTGAGCAACGTCCAAGCCTTCAATGTCGTCAACCTCCTCCTCATGAGACAAATTTCCTTGATTTTGATCGCTTAGGTCAAGACGCTCAAACATACTGTTAATAGCCGCTTCAATTGTGCTTTTAGGACATAAAATTTTTGTCACTTGTTTTTTTACAATAGTTTGGAGAGCATCACATGTTTCACTGCAATAGGGGTTGTTGACCGCTAAAGTAACAGAAAAATCATCAGCATACAGAGGAATAATTAAATACTGTTGACAAAATTGAATGCTTAAATTTTTTACAAGTTGAGGATTGAGTTCTGAAAATGGAATAGTTTCTTTGAAGGGAATTTCATAAACTTGCGAGAAAGCCTGCAACAGATCGTTTTCATTCAAAATCTCTTCTTCTAACAAGAGTTGAGAAAGATGTTCTTCAGTTTCGTTTGCGTGCAACTGCAATAAGTCAATGATTTTATTTTCCACAGCTTTATGCTTTTGAACGAGAATCTTAATGAGTGAACTGGAGGAGATTTGCTCCACATCGGACGTCATAGTCATCCCCTCTTATTTGGGCAAGGTTGGAGGTTGTTGAGACAGTCCATTGGTAAGACCAGTTGGAGCATTGATAGGGTTATTTTCTTCGCTAGGAAGAGATTTTTTTTCCTGTGATTTCAAGTCATTTTTTCCTGGATTGGAAAGAAGATCATTTGTTATTCGCTCAGGACGGGCTTGTCCATTTTCTTTTTTTGGCATCAATGAATAAAATTCGTTTTCACGAAAACTTTTTCCATAAAATGCTTTTAAAAAATCATCTCTATCTTTAATTTTTTTCTCGTAAATATGAGAAAGATCTTCAGCATTTCTAACAACATGTGGTGTAATTAAAAGCATTAGGTTAGTTTTTTGTTTAGTAGATACAACTTTCTTAAATAACCATCCTAAGATAGGAATATCTCCCAGTAAGGGGACTTTAGATTCTGCATTTTTCACAGAATTTTGTGTAATACCTCCAAGAACTGCAGTCTGTTCATTTTGAACGGTAACCACTGATTCTGCGGAACGCTTGTAAATGGGATTGGGATATCCTGTCACTTGGTTAAATACACCTGCATCGTCAAGTTGAAGATTAATTTTGAGGTTTACATAGTCAGACCTGGAAATTTGCGGTGTAATTTTTAAACCCGTTGTTACGTCGTATTTTTGTGTTTGTGTGACTGTCCCGCCAGAGCCATTTGGGTTTGCAACTTGAATAGCTGTATTCCATTCAGCAGCATATTTAAAATTTGCTGTTTCGTTATCAGAAACCATCATGCTTGGTGTTTGTAAGACATTGGTATTGGAATCTGATTTTAAAGCAAAAATAAGAGCGCCAGGTGTCAATGAAAATCCACCAATATTTACTGTTGTGTTACTCAGTATTCCTAAAATGGCGTTATTTCCTAAACTACCAAAGGCTGATGCAGCAGTTGATGTTGTGCCTGCCTGATTTGCTACAACTGATAGTGTATTTTGAGCGTTAAATCCAAAGGGTAAGGTTAAACCGTTTTGCGTGGTAGCTCCTCCAAGCGTTGAGGGCTGCCAGTCTAAATCATTACTGATATTGAGATCAATTATATTTGCCTCAATATAAACTTGAGCTCTTCTTTTATCTAGCTGAGAAACTATGGAATCTAGCGCGTTAAAAGCAGCCTTACTTCCTTCTATAATAAGTGAGTTTGTTGACTTATCGGCAGCAATTTTGCTTCCACTCAATTCAGCAGAGGAAGGTCCAACTGAATCTGGTTTTTGGGCTCCTGGAAGAAAGTTATTTCTTGGAATAAAGGGAGGTGGCGACTGACGTGACTGGCTATTTTGGGAAAGTGCTTGCAACGTCTGAGCTAGTTTTTCTGCATCAGCGTAATCCAGTGGTCTCACCCTTATCATGGTTTGTGAGGCCAAATCCTCAGTAGGTTTATCGAGGCGCCGTACAAACCTTACGATGTCGTCAAGTACTGCTGATGGACCGACTAAAATAAGTGAATTTGTTCTTCCGTCTACAAGTGCTTTTTGTAATGAAATCGAGTTTGCGGAAGCGCTACTACCAAAAATATCAACCACTTTTTTAGCCACATCTTGAGCATCAACATAGTTAACTGCTGTAATATATACTTGAGATTGGCTTACTTTATTATCAAGAATTCTAATGACTTCAAGAATTCGACGTATTCTATTTCCTGTATCAGTTAATATGAGAGAGTTTGTGGCAGTAAACGGAACGTTTTGTGTCATCCCTAACAGAGGTCTGATTTGCCCTACCAGTGTATTCACATCTATAAATTTTAGTGGAACAACTTGATTGATAATTTCATCGGTTGAAGGAGCCCAAGACTCTCCATAATAAGTCTTGATTTCTGAATTTCTAGCATTTACAACAGGTAAAATTTTTGTAATTCTTCCTGCTTCCACAGTAGTAAAACCTGAGATATTAAGTGCGCTGAGAAATGCTTGATAGGCTTCTTCTTTTGTTACCGGTTCAGATGAGACAATAGAAATGCGAGTATTCCCTGCAACGCCTTGTCCCAACAAGAAGTTTTTTCCTGTCCAAGCACTGATTGTCTTGATTATGTCATTGATCTCAATACCGTTAGGAAAATCGATGCTGACTAAATTTTCTCCGTGAGGGACTTCCTTAAAGGGAGGACTTTTTGATTTATCTTTGGGTTTAACGATGTTCTGGCGAACATGCGCTGTAGATGTTTTGTGATGAGATTTTGTTGGAAAAACTTCTAAGGGAGGTTTTGGAGGTGGTGGTAGATTGCTTTGCTCGGCAAATGCATAACCAGACAAAAATAAAAGCTGACTCACAACGACAAAACTAATTTCAAATTTTTTCATTGAACCACTACCTTTTTAATCATAAGCACACCGTTTCTTTCAATTTCAATAGAGATATTGTTTTCATTTTGAAATGCTTGGAACAACTTGAAACCTTGCGAGGCATCCGTGAGATCAATTCCGTTCACGTTTCTAACTAAATCGCCGTTTTGAAGTTCTATTTTGCTAAATAAGCTACCTTCTTGGATTTCTCCCATGCGAAACCCTTGAACTTTGCCATCACTGCTAATTTCAGGAATCATACGTGTTGTGGTGAGAATTTTAGCATAGCCTATGCCTAATTCGTCTTTTACAAATTGATTTGAAATTGTAACAGTTGAAGTTGTTATGCCTTTTGTATTTAAGTCTGTAGTTAAGTTGTCAGGCGAATCCAACATAACACATATTTTTTTGATTCCACTTTTAAACTCTATTTCCGATGAACTTACTATTTTAAATACTTCAATATTTGGATTGTCGATTAGTTTATCTCCTTGTTTATAAACCTCAGCCATAGAACTGCTAGTTTCCTTTATGGTGACTAGGTTTTTTTCTTGGGGTCCAATGTATATGATACCTAGGATTGTTCCAGGAAGTTTCTCATGCTGTGAGCATGGAACTTTGTCAAAATGCTTCAAAAGAAAAGAGCTATTTCCTTTTTCTGTATCTTCAAATGGAATTTCATTGTTTACATTAAAAATATTTCTGTCCATGATAACTTTTTGGAAATTTTGATAAGTATATACAGACGATAATTGATATCGCCTGACAATAAATTCGGCTGTTTTTTCTTTTTCAATCTGATTAGTAAAAGTAAAGGAAAGTACATTGATTATTTCAGATGAAATTACCGAAGAAATTAAAAGATAGAAGGTTAGATTTCTTGCGAGGCGTATGCTTTTATTTAGTATGTTATTTTCTTGAGTTTCTTTAGAAAAAAAGTCTTTGTTAAAAAAGACTAATAATTTAAATGAAATTTTATTCAGTTTGAGAGTCATTCGATGTTTACCTTTAAAACTATAGGTAAGCCGTTTCTGATGACTGCTATTTCAACGTTATTTTCTGAACGCAATGAATTTAATGTTTGAATTGCTCGAGCGGCATCATTGAGTTCAACGCCATTTATTGTGGTAACAACGTCACCATTTTCAAAACCAAGTTTGGAATAAACACTGTTAGGAACAATTTCGGTTAAATTAAAACCATGAATAGAACCGCCTTCAATGTGAGGGACAGCTCTGGCATCTTGAAGGGTTGTCGGTAAATTGTTGTTTAAAATGTTGGTTACCCATTCTTTTGTAACGGTCGTCGTGTTTCCGGATCTTTCAAATCCTTTTTCAGTGTAGCCTTTACTTCCGTTGAGTTTATTTCTTGCCTCTCGTTTCGCATCTTCTATTTTTTTATACTCAATTTCTAGGTATTCAGGGCACATTGCTAGAGTAATATAAACTCGATCTCTGGAAATGTCTGAAATAAAACCGCCTGCGGGGAGTTCGTCGCCATATCTATAAGAACTTGGGCCTTGTGCATTAGGGCTTTGAAGAACAGCAATACTACTATTTGCGGTACCCCCAAAAATAATCCCTACAACTTTGTAAGAGAGACGGGATTTTTGTGGTTTGTCTAGACAGGTAGAAACCAAGCTAGCATCAGGAATACTGCCTTCGCGATTGAATAGGTTTCTCTGAAGAATATTTGAAATGACCAGAGGCCATTTGTCGTTTTGATGAGCTTTGGTGTCAGGTGTTGTTTCAGTTGAGACTGCTCCCATGTTGTTACTTCGAAAAACGCTCGAAAGGGTCAGGCCAAAGGAAACGAGGGAAATCACCACAGCAACGCCATAAAGATAGGGTGCAACTTTTGTTGGTTCAGGGGGATTCAACGCAAGTTCTCTGAATCTCATGTAGGCTGATAGAAGGTAATTCTTCATTTTTTATAATTTACCCAAGGCACAAAAAACAGTAATTTGTAAAACTTTAACTCCTAAGAATGTTTTTCAATGCTATAAGCATAATTTCAACGCTAAATGTCATATAAATGAAATAAGTAAACAAATTTTCTTTGCGTCAACTTCCTGGCGTGAGTTTTTTTGTTGTTTCGTAAGTTCTATAAAAATCAACAAATAATTACATTCTATTAGCAAACTTTTATATATAGTATAAAGAGAAGTTTCATTAATTTAAAAAATTACTGGTTTAAAACTTGTGTCTCAGAAAAGAAGATGCCATACTATTTAAACGCTAGTCGTAAATATTAATATCTAAATCTCATTAGATTCTGAGAGAGGAACACCATGAGTGGATCGTATGCTTTGATCGGTAATAGTGCCATTATCCGTCACGTTCAACACCTTGTTTTTAAGATTGCCGAAAGTAATTCAACTGTATTGATTACTGGGGAGCAAGGCACTGGAAAAGAAATCATTGCAAAGATGATCCATGATTCCTCTCAAAGAAAAGAGTCTTCTTTTGTTCCCGTTAAGTGCGGTGCTTTCAATGAAGAGATGTTGGAAATTGAACTTGTTGGTGTTGAACCAAGTTCTGTATCCTCCAATCGTCGTTCTGGGTGTTTTGTCCAGGCTCAAGATGGTACAATTTTCATTGATGAAGTGAGTAAGTTAACGCCAAAATTACAAAACCATTTGTTACGTCTGTTGCAAGAAAACCAACTGCGTCCAGTGAATAGCGCTGAAGATGTATCAATATCTTGCCGTGTCATCTGTGCCACTTCTGTGGATTTAGAAACTCTGGTTCGTCGTGGAGCGTTCCGTGAAGATCTCTATTATAAATTGTCTGGCTCATCTATTTATCTGCCACCTTTACGTGAACGTCGCGAAGATATTCCTACCCTGGCTGAATTTTTTATTCAAAAATTCAATCAACTCAAGTCTAAAAAAATTTCTGGTATTTCCCATGATGCGATGAATGCTCTTTTGCAAAATAATTGGGTCAATAATATTCAAGAGCTTGAAAATCTTATTGAGCGCATTGTCGTTTTAAAAAATGCAGGCAGCATTGAAATTTGTGATTTACCGCCTCGCTTGAGAAACTTAGTCACTGACAACATTGATACTTTCTATGACAAGCAATCTGCACCTCAAAATCAATTTGCACCACAGTCTCAAATGCCTTCGATGTCACACAGTCAAACAATGGCCCACTATTCTTCACCGAAGTCTATGGGAATGAACCATAAATCTATGCCTAATCAAAATGTGATTAGTATGCCAACTGCACCTTATCAAAGACCTATGGGCTCCACTAATACAGGTGGCTACTCCCAAGCAAACTATTCTGCGCCGGTTAATTTAGGTCGCATGTCGATGATGGAAGATTTTCCAAGTGAAATAGATCAATTTATTAAAAAAGAGATAGACCTAGGTGCTGGAATTGATTTTTACAGAGTTGTTGAGGAGTTTGAAAACAGACTGATTTCAGAAGCTCTAAGAAGAACAAATCATAACAAAAATCGTGCCGCTCAGCTTCTTTCTATGAATAGAACTACGCTTGTTGAAAAACTAAAGAAACGCGCATCCACAACTTCTATCAAGACTGATGGTGGTAAGGTTAAGAGGAATTCATCCTTTACTATTTTTGATGGA
>JAIXXU010000252.1 GCA_027490595.1 Pseudomonadota bacterium | reverse complement strand
GAGTTTGGTAACGAATAGCGATCATCTTTTTGTGCAGCAAGAAGAATGACAGTAGCAATACTTGCTGCCAAGCCACCAACAAGAATCTTTACCTTTGGTTTTATAAATCTTATGCAATCATAAATAGCAAATCCTGAACTTACTTCTCCGCCCGGGCTATTGAGAAAAAGAATGATATCTTTTTCTGCGTTGTCTGCTTCCATAGATAGTAGCTGTTCAATTACTTTTTTTGCAGAATTTGAATGAATAGATTCAGATAAAATCAAAAGCCTACTTTCAAAAAGTTTTTTTTGTACGGTTGATTCGAAGGTTGATACAAGCTCTGTAGGTGCTGCCATAAATAGACTCCTGTGTTTCTTTTCATAATTGAAAACTAGAAGAACTATAGATGTTGTGATAGTCTCGAGCAAGAAGGGAATGGTTTTCCTAGGCGGCCGCCAAACAAATTATACCTCTCTTCCTTTATATTTTAGGGCTTTTGTGCCTGAAATTCCTCCTCTTAGATTTTTTAATCAGTTACTTATTTACAATTCGTATTATTTCATTGTGATTTTGTTTCAAACATAGCTGTTATGCAAACTCAGAGGTGTTGTTTATGACTCCCCAAACGATTGCAAGTCCTTATCATTCTCCAACGCTCAGTCCCAGAAATCAGTCTTCTCTTCCTTCATCACCCCTGCCAAATGAAGAAGAGATCTACCTGATGGGTCCTTCAAATTTTAGTTCAGAAAATTCAATTTTTGGAGAAAAAAAAGAATTTTTTATTGAAGAAAAGATTCGAAATCAAAGCGAACGCTCAAACTTGCTTAAAGCCATAAATGAGGATGTGCATACAATGCAAATTTATGACCAAGGAGCAACTGATATGAGAACGCCAGAATCTACGTCTTCAAAAATTTCTAATCTTTCCTTTAAACCAAAAGAAAACTGTGTTGAAAATATATTGGAGTGGTTTAATTTTTTGAAAGTTAATAATTGGCTAACTGCGTTTAATTTGGAAGAAGATAGTTTTAATTCTAATTTTAAATTAAATCTTGATACCATGAATACTTTAAATAAGGTTGAGAAATCTTGTTTGTATTTTTGTATGCAAGGTTTTGATCGTTCAGCATTAGAATTTTCACAGATGATAGAAGAGTTTACAGATACTCCAAAGCGGCCATTAGTGCCTGGAAAAGCAAAATCTAAAGAAATAATTTTTTGCGAAAATGTTCTCTTACAAATTAAAGAAATTCGAAAAAATTACCTAAAAGAAATGAGAAATTATTTTGATTCTAGTACAGGAGTATCTCAAGCTGAATTTCAGTCAAGTCACACTGAAAAAACAATGTCTCAAAAAATTTTGGTACTAACAAAAAGAATTATTTTCGTATCTGCAGTTATGTCTGGAATATTTTTAGCAGGTATTTTTAGTTTTATGGGATTTACCCAGATATTGCCATTAATTTTTATTCAATCTATTTCGCAAGTTTGGTTATTTGTTATATCACTTTGCTTGGCCAGTATAGAATGTAAAATGTTTTTTTCTTTTGAAGTTGGAATGTTAAAGTCGGCAATGGGATTTGATGGTCGTTCATTCATAAAGAAATGTCTTGATTTTGATAAAGAATTTATCGATCTCATTCAGAGTATTCAAATTCGAATAGACAATAAGTCGCAGTTACAAACTGAAAGTTTACATGATTTACATACTCTTCAAGTTTTGAGAAACTTACTAAATGATAGTGTAAAAAATTTAAAAATGGCATATAAAAACAATCTTAATCCTGAAACAAAAACAAGTAAATATTACAAAAGATTTGTAACTTTTGTTGGTGCATTTACCTTGTCTGCAACTGTTTATTTTGGAATAATTTCATTATTGCGCTTTTTTTCGCCATCGCTTGTAGGATCTCCAGTGGGATGGATTATCACTTTGTTTATGCTCTCTGCCAACTTGGCTTATTATGTAAGTATGCGTGGAAGAGCTTCCTTAGGTTTATTCAAGGCAGAGCACGTAGAATATCCTGCATTCATGGAAAAAATTGCAATGTTTCCTTTGTATGAACGAAGTGTTTTAAATCAATATTCTGGTCCCCAGATGATTACATGAGCAATAGCGTAGTCATTATGATGTGAAAGTGTAATGTCCCAGTGAGTCATTCTTAAACATGAGAGTTTATTTTTTAGTTTTTCAGATACCAAAACTTTGGGGCGACCGCTTTCTTCATTTTCTATCCATAAGTCTAGTGGAGTAACGCCTTCTGCATAAAGTCCAGTGCCAAGCGCCTTTGAAAACGCCTCCTTTGCGGCGAACCGTGCTGCAAATGAAGAGGCTTTATCCACTTTTCCTTCGCAATATTTAATCTCGATGTCGTTGAATATACGCTGAATAAATCCTGGTATTTCAAGGCTTTTTTTGAATTTTGGAATAAAGACTAAGTCGTTTCCATTGCGTAAATTAAGAACCATTTTTTTACCTGCGGCATTTAGTTCTGAGGAATTATGATTTTGGTGTTTTTTTCTGTTGAATTTTTTGAAAAAAGTAAGAGTGCCAGGGAGAAGGAGTATTTAAATTTGTTTCGGCATGAAATGTTGTAGCCATCGAAAGATCTTCCTCTACCCATACAGGTGAATTTTCCAGAGACGCAAGGATTTTGGTTGTTGAGGAAACACTCGAGATGATAGGAGCTCTGATAAATGAAACTTCATAGTTGTTTAAAACTTGTATAGAACTTTCATTTTGCCTTCCGTAGCCATTGCGTTCAATTGTCATGCTTATTGCACCATAAGATTTTTGAACAGGGTTTGTAACTTTTTTGGCCAACAGAATTGCGCCGGCGCATATCCCCCAACTAGGTTTTTGTTTTAAAAACTTTGAAAGAGGATCTTGAAAGTGGAGATGTTCAAGCAGCCTAAGCATAGCTCCGCTTTCCCCGCCGGGTAGAATAAGTCCATCAATATCGTTCAATTGGGATACTTTCTCAACGGCTAAATAGCGTGAAGAAAGGGCTTCAATGTGATTTTTATGCAAAGAGAAGCCTCCCTGTATGGCTAGAACGCCGATGGTGGTTGGCATATTTACCAGCCTCTGCCTGCGAGGCGCTGACTTTCTGGCAGAGTATGAACTTCAATGCCAGGCATGGCAGCAGGGAGATTTCG
>JAIXXU010000091.1 GCA_027490595.1 Pseudomonadota bacterium | reverse complement strand
ATTAAAGTACAAGATTCTTCCACTATCGCCGTAAACCAAGGTGGAAAGCGTAAGGGAGCTGTGTGTGCATATCTTGAAGTTTGGCACCTAGACATCGAAGATTTTTTAGAGCTCCGTAAAAACACGGGTGATGAAAGAAGACGCACTCATGACATGAACACCGCATCCTGGGTTCCTGACCTTTTCTTAGAAAGACTTGAACAGAATGCCAATTGGACTCTGTTTTGCCCTTCCGAAACTCCAGACCTTCATGACCTCTACGGTGATGCTTTCAAAAAGCGCTACGAAGAATACGAATCTAAGGCTGAAAAAGGCGAGTTGTACAATTCCCGTAAAATTCCTGCTGTACAATTGTGGCGAAAGCTTCTTACCATGATTTTCGAAACCGGCCATCCTTGGATCACGTTCAAAGATCCCTGCAATTTAAGAAGTTCCCAAAGCCACGTAGGTGTTGTTCATAGTAGCAACCTGTGCACTGAGATTACTTTAAACACAAGCTCCAATGAAACTGCTGTGTGCAATCTAGGGTCTATCAATTTAAAAGCAATATTTCTTTCTGAAAAACCTGCTCAAACGCTAGCAAACACTGTAAAAATTGCTATGCGTATGCTTGATAACGTTATTACAGAAAATTTTTATCCGATTCCCTCTGCCGAGACTGCTAACAAACGGCATCGTCCTGTTGGTCTAGGATTTATGGGTTTTCAAGATGTACTTTATATAAAAAAAATACCTTATTCAAATCCTGAAGCACTTTGGCTTTCTTCTAAAATTGCAGAATTTATTAGCTATCATGCTATTGAAGCTTCTGCACAACTAGCACGTAGCAGAGGTTCATATTCTACTTTTGAAGGCTCAACTTGGTCGCAAGGACTTGTACCTAAGGACACCATTGCTAAACTTGGAAATCATGTAAAACTTCCTGAATTTTCAGAATACCCTGAGCTTCTGGAAAAAGATGGTTTTTCACAAATTGAACTGAATTGGGACGCTGTACGAAATTTAGTCAAAGGCGGAATGAGAAATAGCCTGTGTTTAGCTGTTGCTCCCACAGCAACTATCTCTAATATTTCTAATTGTACTCAATCCATTGAACCTACATATAAAAATCTTTATGTAAAAAGTAATATGGGTGGCGACTATACAATCATCAATGAATATTTAATTAATGATTTAAGATCTCTTGGGCTATGGAATGAGGAACTAGCCAAAGAGCTAAAGCGAGCTGACGGCTCCTTAGAAACCCTCAATGTTCCAGAATATTTAAAAGAACTCTACAAGACGGCTTTTGATATTGAGCCCGAGCAGCTGATACGCTGTGCTGCCCTCAGGCAAATTTATATCGATCAAGCGCAAAGTTTAAACTTGTATATGTCTGCACCTAGTGGAAAAAAACTTGATGAAATGTATCGTACAGCATGGCATTGTGGTTTAAAAACAACTTATTATTTACGCACAAAAGCTGCTTCTGCTGTAGAAAAATCCAGTATATCATCAAAAAATTCGCCACAAATCTCGACCGAACCAAAAGCATGCTCTATTGAAAATCCAGATTGTGAAGCTTGTCAATAAAGGAAATATATTATGTTAATTAATGAAGCTACTACTCAACTTATGCCATTTAGTTATCCATGGGCTTGGGAAGAATTTAAAAACTTATGCAAAAACCACTGGTTACCTCAAGAAATATCTATGGCTACAGATATCGCACAATGGAAAAGCAACCAACTTCTGAATGAAGATGAAAGGAATCTGATAAAGAAAATACTGAGTTTCTTTGCAAATACAGATGTCCTTGTGGGTGATAATCTTGTTCTTGCTATCTATGCTCAGATCACCAATCCTGAGTGTCGCCAGTACCTAACAGCACAAGCCTTCCAAGAAGGTGTGCACTCATGGAGTTACGCACACATTGTTGAGTCGTTATCCATGGATCAAAAGGATGTTTTTAGTGAATTTAAACGCGTAGGGACAATTAAAAATAAACATGACTTCCAAACTCAATTTCTTCAAGGTATCTTGAATAAAGAATTTTCCACAAAGACAGATGAAGGTAGAGCTCTATTTTTAAAGAATTTGTGTGCCTATTATATTGGCATGGAAGGTATGCAATTTTACAGCGCTTTTGTATTGTTACTAAACTTTAAAAGAAGAAATCTTCTTGTTGGTACTGCAGAACAGCTTGAATATATTGTACGAGATGAAAGCCTTCACTGCCGCTTTGGTACAAAACTTATCAATCAATATATCATAGAGAATCAAGATATTTGGACAGAAGAAGCTAAGCAAGAAGTAAGACAAAATATTATGCACGTAGTAGAGTTAGAAGACGCCTTTGTTGAAGATGCCTTACCTAACGAAATTACAGGCTTATCACGAGCTCAATTTTCAAAATATATCCGTTATATTGCAGATAGGCGATTGGAAAGTATTGGTCTAGAGGTTCTCTTTCATCAAAATGAAAGCCCGTTTCCTTGGATGAACGAGATCATGGATCTTCCCAAGGAAAAAAATTTCTTTGAAACAAGAGTGACGGAGTACCAAACAGGATTTGGCTTGGATTGGAGCTAACTAGGTGGGATTAAAAAGAGACGTCGGCGTTTTCGGAATTTTATTTGCTTCGGTTAGTGCCATTATTGGCTCTGGTTGGTTATTTGGCCCACTTTATGCTGCTCAAATGGCCGGTCCTGCAGCACTACTTGCTTGGATTATTGGTGGTGCTGCTGTGATGTTAATAGCATTTTGTTATGCAGAATTAGCATGTCGCTTTCCGGTGGCTGGCGGACTCGCTCTTTTTCCTTTGTTTTCTCACGGGATTCTTGTTTCTGAAATTATAGGCTGGCTAGCCTGGCTTGCGTTTATTTTAATCACACCTATTGAAGTACAAGCTGTCATTCAATACAGCGCAAATTATATCCCTTCCCTAATCAGCATGAAGGGTTCTGAGGCTCATTTAAGCTCTACTGGATATTTATGTGCATTTTCCTTACTGTTACTCTTGACTTTTTTGAATTCAATTAGTGTAAAATTCATGTCGAGCATAAGTTTTTTTCTGACCCTCTGGAAACTTTTTGTGCCCATACTTGTAATTATTTTCTTTTTTAATAAAAGTAACATGCATTTTTTCTCCTATTTTTCAAGCCAGACAGACTTCATGCCATATGGTCTACATGGTGTTTTTGCCTCACTTTCCGTGGGTGGCGTTGTATTTGCATTCAATGGCTTTCACCCTGGAATAGCATTGGCTGGCGAAACATCAAACCCAAAACGCAATATTCCTATATCAATCATTGGCTCATTGCTTATTTGCACGATAATTTATTGTTTGCTTCAGGCAGCCTTTTTAATCGCTATTCCTGACGGCATCGTTCAAAACCATGATTGGAAAAATTTAACCTTTTCACAGGCAGCCGGCCCCTTGGCTGGGCTCGCTGTGATTCTCGGTCTAATTTGGCTTGCTAAGATTCTCTACATAGATGCCTTGATTTCTCCCATGGGAGCAGCACTTGTCTTTTTTGCGGCAGCTGCCAGAACCTCATACGCCATGTCCAAAAATAATTTTTTGCCTGGTTTTTTCAAATATACCAGCAAAAGAGGCATACCAATTTGGGGTGTTGTGTTTAACCTAGGGGTATCAGTGATGATATTTCTGGTTTTTCATGGTTGGCAAGAAATGGCTTCCTTTTATGCGGCTGCCATTTGCTGCTGCAATTCATTTATTCCCCTAGCACTCTGCCCCGTTAGGAACTACGACAGGGATCCTACTAAATTTCAAATTCCTTACCATAATTTACTAAGCTTTAGTGCATTTTATTTGAGTAATCTTATGTTTTATTGGTGTGGATGGAACATCATTTTTAAAATTGATCTCATTATTGCAGGGGTTTTCCTCTTTTCTCAAGCGACTGCAATCCTTAGCTCTAAAAAGCCTTTTGCTTTAGAATTGAGTTCAGCAAATCTATTGCTTTTTGTTACTTTTTTGAGCATTTTATCTAAGTTGGGAAGTTATGGTGGTGGAACGGGCTTGATAGGTACCAATACCGAATGTCTATGGGTTTTCCTTGCAAGCTGTCTGATATTTTGGGTGTCGCAAAAGCTTTGTATTTCCAAAGACAAATATTTGGAATATAGAAAAATATACTTACAGAGGGAATCTATTGTCGGTGAAAAGCTTGTAATAAAATCTGACATGATAAAAAACCTTTGAATCTCTTTTGAAAATACAATAACGTAGTTTTGTTTCCTATAAGTTTCTTAAAACTATCTCTGGGAAAACTACAACAGGAAATATTCTATGAGAAAAAAAAATATTCTTTACACTAAATTACTAAGAGTTTTTTTTGTCCTTTTTGTTATTTCTGGCCAAGCATTCTGTCAAGAAATCGATATGCATCAAAACAAAAGTGAAGCAACTTTTTACGTATTTTTAAATCAAGATCATACATTTTTACTCTCTGGAGAAGATTTTATCTCCACAAATTATATAAAATACGATGGTTTTTTTGACAACAAAAATACATT
>JAIXXU010000143.1 GCA_027490595.1 Pseudomonadota bacterium | reverse complement strand
GGCTTGGGAGAAAAAACTTGTCAAGCAATACAATTGCATTTTGATCCAAGTGGCACACACTCGTAAGGGTGGAAGTTCTGAGAAGAGTGCTAGTCAAGGTAAAGCTCTAACAGAAGAAAGTATTATCGGTTCAGGCACTCAGTACCGATCTGCTGGTATCAATATTGCATTGCAACGAGATAAGACAGCAGAAGACGATATCATTCGCAACACCACTGTGGTACACTTGTTGAAGTCTCGTGCAACAGGTGTGACGGGGATTGCTTGTGAACTGTTCTACGACGGTCAGACTCACACCTTGCACGATAAGGAAGATTGGCTTGAGGCTAATCCACATCAATTTTAATTAAGGAGAAATACTTTGGGTGTCTATGCTTCAGACTGTGAAACGAGCGGATTATTGGATCAAATGGCGTTGCAAGACAACCCAAAGCTTCACAACTTTTGTTCTATTGATGTAGAGACAGGTGAGATTATTCTGTTTGAGGGAAGTCAACGTGAGAAGTTACAAGCTTGGTTTGATGAAGGCCATACGTTCATCACGCATAATTGCAAACTGTACGATGAGCCTGCACTTCAATTCTTAGGTTACGATACATCTAAGATCAAATGGATTGACAGCCTTCCTCTCAGTTGGTATTTGGAGCCGCAGCGTCTAAAGCATGGCCTTGCTGAATACGGTGAGGAGTTTGGCGTTCCAAAGCCGGTAATTGATGACTGGGAGAGTCAGAGTCAAGAGGAGTACAACCATCGGGTAACTGAGGATTGCCGTATCCAAGCACGTTTATGGAAACGACAGGTAAAGTCTTTGCAGTCTTTGTACGGCGAAAACGAAGGTAGCTATGATCGTTTGGTAGCATATCTTATGTGGAAGATGGACTGTCTACGTATGCAACAAAATCACCGATGGAAACTCGACATCCCAGCGGCAGAGAAATTACAAGCAGAACTAGCACAGAAGATTGAGGACAAAACTTTAGCGTTGATTGATGTTATGCCGAAGGTTCCTGTGTACGCTGTTCGTAAGCGTCCTGCCAAGCCATTTAAACGTAATGGTGAACTGTCAGCCACTGGGGAGAAGTGGAAAGAGCTTACTGAATCTCTAGGTCTTCCATTTGAGCACACTGAAGACATTAAAGTTATTACTGAGATGAAGCAGGGTAATCCAGCATCGAATCAGCAGATGAAGTCATGGCTTGACAGTTTAGGTTGGGAGCCTGAAACTTTCCGTTTCGTTAAAGATGATAGTGGTGAAACTCGTCAGATTCCTCAGATCAATTTGAAAGGTGGAGAGATTTGCCAATCAGTCAAAGACTTGATTCCTAAGTGTGAAGGGATTGAGCACATTGCAGGGCTTGGTATTTTGAATCACCGTCATAGCGTAGTGACAGGATGGATGCGAGATGCCTTCAGAGGTGAAATTACGGCTCGTGCAGCAGGCTTCACCAACACTTTGAGGAAACAGCATAAGGAATATTGCAATACACCTAGTACACGAGTTGCTTATGGAAAAGAGCTACGCTCACTGTTGGTGGCGCGAGAAGGGCGTATACTATGTGGTAGCGATCTAAGCGGCGTCGAGAATTTCGTAAAAAATCATTATCAAATGAGTATTGATCCAGAGTATGTAAAGACACAACTTGCTCCGGGTTTTGACCCTCACTTGCTTATGGCGACTTCAGCAGGCCTTATGAGTGTTGAGGATGCTGAGTGGTACAAGTATTACAAGAAACTTGATAAGTCGCAGCACAATGACAAGGATGATGCTCGTTACCATGGGCTTGATCTAGTTCGTGCTGTAGGTAAGACAGCCTCATATAGCTTGCAATACGGTGCAGGTGTTAAGACAGTAGCTCGGTCTTGCAAAGTATCTGAGAAGATAGCCAAAAAGCTCCATAAGGCCTACAACGACCTAAACTGGTCTGTGGCTAAGATTGCTTCTATGATGGTTGTAAAGACCACTAGCACAGGTATGTGGCAGAAGAATCCTGTAAATGGGCTCTGGTATTCTCTACGTTATGAGAAGGATCGCTTTAGCACCCTTGTGCAAGGTACAGCAGCGTATGTGTTTGATATTTGGCTTTATCACTGTCATCAGCTATCCAAAAAGCGTGGCGTAGAGTGGTGTTTGCTCGCGCAACAACACGACGATCAATGCACGGAACTTGATATTGGTAATGAGGAAGAAACTGAACTGCTATTGCGTGATGCACTGAAGAAAGTTAACGAGACTTTGAAACTCAATGTAGAAATTAAGTGTGATGTGATGTTTGGCTACAATGGAGCAGAGGTACACTAACTTTTAGTAAGTACTTGACAAATTGCAATTCCGTGATATAATATTATCTTTAGTCTGGTAAGGAGTTGCAATGCAAGAAGAATGGAAAGATGTGTACTACAACGGGGTCTACACGAAACGTAAGATTTCTAGTCTGGGTAGAATGATATTTGATAACGGCACATATGCCATTGGTTCAGATAATGGTGCAGGGTATATTAGTTTCCCTTTGCACTGTTATAAGGACGAAAATGGTCGCTGGCAAAGTAAGCGAGAGTATATTCATC
>JAIXXU010000107.1 GCA_027490595.1 Pseudomonadota bacterium | reverse complement strand
TTTAAAAGAAACTACAGGAAAATCAAAAAGATAGTATATTTTAAAATACCAAATCAAATTTCAGCCCATGCTGCCATTGTTTTTAAAAAAGAAGACGAACATTTTAAAACAGAATTCATTTCATTTCTTATCAACCATCTATCTATCGCGATTGATAAAATAAAAGAACAAGAACGACTTCAGAAAACCATTGGATCATTTGTACAGGCAAGTCTTATAGCAATCGGCATGCATGATATGACGACGAAAACTCATAGTGAGCGGGTAGCATCACTTTCTGTTGAACTCGCAAAAGCTGTCAACAAACAAAGCCATGGACCTTATTGCAAGCTTATATTTTCAACCGATCAAATTGAAGAAATTCGTATTGCTTCTCTTCTTCACGATTTTGGAAAAATAGGAGTGAATGAATGGCTTCTGCAAAAAGAAAAAAAATTAATGCCTTTTCAGCTTGAAAATATACACACTCGCTTCCAAGCATTTAAAGATCAAGTTTATACTCAAATTCTTGAAAACTATATCAACAAGTTGCTCGTAAATAAACAAAGTCCTACTACAGGTGAAATAGACATCCTGCGACAAGAATTTAACTCAATGGTGCTCGACTTAGATAACGTATGGGAGGCCGTTAAGGAACTTAACGAACCTCAACTTTTAGCAAAAGATCTCCATCGTGAAATTGAAAAAATATCTTCCTTTAAGTTTAAATTGGGAAAAAATACCCACGCTCTTTTGAGCTCAAATGAATTAGACACTTTAAAAACAAACAAGGGCTCTCTCACCAAAGAAGAAAGAGAATTGGTTCAGTCTCATGCAGAAAAATCTTATGAATTTTTAAGCCAAATTCACTGGACAGATAACCTTTCTCGCATGCCTGATATTGTTTTACGCCACCATGAAAGGCTAAATGGTTCAGGCTATCCTAATCATTTGGTCTCTGAGCAAATTCCCGTGCAATCAAAAATTCTAGCAATTTGCGATATCTATGATGCCTTGGTTGCATATGATAGACCCTACAAAAAACCCGTTCCCACAGAAAAAGCACTAGAAATTTTAGAACTAGAAGTGGGACAAGGGAAATTAGATGAACATTTGATGAAGCTATTTATTCAAGAAAAAATATATCAGGCAATTGAAACAATTGAACCCCAACAGCGAAGCGCCTGATAAAAAAACAACGATTTCTATCTACCGGCGGCAATTAAGTTTAAAGCGCTACCAGCTTTAAACCAGCCAATTTGTTGCTCATTAAACGTATGATTGAGCATGATTACATCCACAGCACCACTTTTGTGAGTCACACGAAGCGTCAGTTGTTGTCCTGGCGCAAGGTCTTTTGCATTCAACGAAAAGGTGTCATCTTCCTGAATTTTGTCGTAGTCTGCAGCACTTACAAAAGTCAAAGGAAGCATGCCCTGCTTCTTTAAATTTGTTTCGTGAATACGAGCAAAACTCTTAACAATAATTGCTTTTCCTCCCAAGTATCGCGGCTCAAGAGCTGCATGCTCACGGGAACTTCCCTCCCCGTAGTTTTCTTCTCCAATCACAATCCAACCAACGTTTTGAGCTTTATATGCACGAGCGGTGGCAGGCACAGAATCCGTTTGACCTGTAAACGCATTTTTTACTTTATTTGCTTCATCATTAAATTGATTTACGGCTCCAATCAAAAGATTGTTTGAAATGTTGTCTAAATGCCCACGAAACTTTAACCAGCTTCCAGCCATGGAAATGTGATCTGTTGTACATTTGCCTTTAACCTTGATGAGAAGCTTCAGATGATCAAAATCTTTTTCAAAATCAGGAGCTGAGAAAGAACCTAAAACTTGAAGCCTTTGACTTTGTGGATCGATATTTACTTGCACGTGAGTTCCATCGTCTGCGGGAGCAAGAAAACCGTGTTCATCTCTTACAAAATTGTTCTCAGGGAGTTCTGCACCATGAGGAGGATTTAGCAGCACTTTTTTACCGTCAGACGTGGTAAATTCCTTGGTAAAATCAATACTCAAATCACCTGTCAAAGCAAATCCCATGACCGTCTCTGGTGAGGCGACAAAGGCATGAGTCAAAGGGTTACCGTCATTTCTTGCGGTAAAATTTCGATTAAAACTTGTTACAATAGAGTTTTTTTCTTGTGACCCATGGCGTTTCCATTGACCTATACAAGGGCCACAAGCATTAGACATGACTGTCGCTCCAAGGGCTTCAAGAACTCCTAACTGACCATCTCTTTCAATAGTTGCGCGAATTTGTTCGCTGCCTGGAGTAATCAAAAAGTCACACCGAGCTTTTAAATTCAAATTTGCTGCTTGTTTTGCCAAGGAAGTCACGCGATCGATGTCTTCATAAGAAGAATTTGTGCAAGAACCAATGAGAGCGGCACTCAATTGGGATGGCCACTGATTCGCCTTAACAGCCGCTGCAAATTCCGAAATAGGTGTGGCTAAATCAGGTGTAAATGGACCATTCACATGGGGTTCAAGAGTGTCAAGATCAATTTCAACGACTTTATCGTAAAATTTCTCTGGATTTTGTAGGACATCAAGGTCTGGCTTTAGCTCATGAGCAAGTTTGTCTGCCATGTTGGCTACTTGGGAACGGCCAGTTTTTTTAAGGTAATTAGACATGCTCTTATCATAGGGAAATATGGATGTTGTAGCACCAATTTCAGCACCCATATTACAAATTGTGGCTTTTCCCGTGCAAGATAATGACTCAGCGCCTTCTCCAAAGTACTCAACAATATAACCGGTTCCACCTTTTACAGTCAGAATGCCAGCAAGTTTTAAAATAATATCCTTAGATGAGGCCCAACCACTTAGAGAACCCTTTAATTTAACCCCAATAATTTTTGGAAATTTGAGTTCCCAAGGAATACCTGCCATCACATCTACAGCATCCGCACCACCTACTCCAATTGCCACCATGCCAAGACCGCCTGCGTTTGGAGTATGGGAATCGGTACCAATCATCATGCCTCCAGGAAAAGCATAATTTTCAAGGACAACTTGGTGAATAATTCCAGCACCAGGCTTCCAAAAACCAATGCCATACTTGTTGGATACATTCTTTAAGAATTCGTAAACTTCATAGTTTTCTTTTTCAGCCCTTGATAAGTCAGCCTGCGCATTTACCTCCGCTTGAATCAAATGATCGCAATGAACCGTAGATGGCACAGCAACTTTGGGAATGCCCGCAGACATGAACTGCAACAAAGCCATTTGAGCCGTGGCATCTTGCATAGCTACGCGATCGGGAAAAAAATCAACGTAGTCTTTTCCTCTACCAAATGGCTTTATTTTTTGCTCATCTTTGGCAGCACTCGTTGACAAATGGGCGTATAGTATTTTCTCGGTATAAGTAAGAGGCTTCCCTAAAATTTCCCGGGCTCTTTTAATTTTATGCTCAAATTTTTCATATACATTTTCCATCATATTCATATCTTGAACCATACTTAAACTCCTTTATGTTAAAAACAATAACTTGTTCTAAAAACTTCCTCACAATAATTCAATCACAATCGCAAAAAAATCCACTTTTAACGTAATCCATAACATCTACAAGAAAAAAAAGGCTCCCCTCAAATTTATGCTTTCTGGTAAAGGACGGTTTCCCCATTTTTAGGGGCAAGAAACGCTTCTGGTAATACGTTGTTGTCGTTTATGGCCTTGTGCAAAGCCAATACCGGCTCATCAATACCTTCGTCTGTAAGTTGAAAAGTGCCAAAGTGAATTCCTAAACTGAGCTTTGAACCTAAATCAAGGTGTGCTTTGACAGCATCCTCAGGATTCATATGGTGGTCCTTCATAAGCCACCGGGGTTCGTAGGCACCAATAGGTAACAAACTGACGTCCATCGGTCCAAATTTCTCTTGAATATTTGTAAAATGACCATTGTACCCAGTATCCCCTGCAAATAAAATTTTTAATTTTTCTTGCTCAATCACGAACCCGCCCCACAGGGCCCTATTTCGGTCAAACAGAGTTCGCGCAGACCAATGCTGCATGGGTACCAGCGTAAAATTAAAATTTTTCAACGAAAAGGAATCCTGCCAATCAAGCTCCAAAACATTTGAAATTCCAAAACTATCAAAAAATTTTTTATTTCCAAGAGGAGTTAAAAATGTAGGAGCATGCTCTTTGTGCAAAAAAATAAGTGATTCTTTTTCCATGTGGTCATAGTGGTTGTGACTCACTAAAACAACATCAATTTTTGGCAAACTAGATAAGGAAATACCAGGATTTCTTCGGCGCCTTGGGCCAAGAAAGGACACAGGACTCACCCTCTGAAAAAATACCGGGTCAGTTAAAATATTCATTCCAAAGCATTGAATCAAAAGTGTTGCGTGATTTATATAAGTAACTGCACAATTATTAGAAGTTAGAACATGATCCAACTTCGGATTTACATTATCACTTACAAAATTTGGCCATTTTTGAGACAAACTTGTCAGGCGCCATTTCAAGAATTCTTTAAATTTATGGGGACTTAATTTTTCATGATGCTCGTTTAAAAACACATGTCCTTGACGTCTTGATTTCTTCATTTTATTCCTCAAAAAAAACCTTATTTTAAGAAAAGTTTCTAATTTTAATTCTTTCACACAACGATATAAAGTCTACATTATGAGGTCCAAGTTGACAGGTTCGTCAAAAAACAATAATAGTCCACATACTGTAATTTATTTGCGATCAATAGGCTTTCACTCTAACTAACAGTAATGGTAAAAAATGTTTTTTGATTCACTAGCCCTACAAACTGTTCTGGTTCTGAGCTTTTACGACCTCAAGCTAAAATACCAAGGTAGCGTCTTAGGTTTTTTTTGGTCTTTCTTTAAGCCACTCCTTCTTTTTTTAGTGTACTTTTTTGTTTTTTCTGTCCTATTAAAAGTCGGAAATGGCATGCAATACGCTTTTCGACTCTTTTACGGGGTTCTTTTGTGGAACTGGTTTTCTGAATCTACCGGTTTCGGCATGAATGCCTTTATTGGCAAAAAGTCCATTATCACAAAAATCAAAATCAACAAGTCTTTTATTCTACTGGCATCCTATTTAACTCCTTTTTTTAGCTACACTCTAAATTTTTCTGTTTTTTTATTTGTTTACTTTGTAGGCGGTAACAAAGCACACCACGACTTCTTCACATTATATGGCATTGGTTCTTACTTCCTATCCCTAGCAACCATTAGTGTGATCATTATTTCTATCAATACACTTCTATCTAACTTGAATATTTTATACCGAGACACTCAAACACTGTGGGAACTGGTACTTACCTATGGCATGTTCGTGACACCTATTGTTTATGAATTTGCTGTACCTGAAAAATATGAGCTTCTTTATTATTGCCTCAACCCCCTTGCTCTTCCTATTTTGAAAATGAAAGCCATTTTCTTCGGTTCAGCTATCAATATTCACAATCTTGGATTGGTACGTACGTGCCATACTTGCACCGTTGCCGCGCTTTTTATCCTTGCACTTTATGTTCACAAATCTCTTCATAGTAAGGCTGTTGATTCCCTATGATCCAGGTTAAAAATCTAACCAAAAAGTACCCCCAATACACAGGTCAATACAGGTCATATAAATCTGTTTTTCTTAATTTATTTAAGTTTATCAAAGAACGCATGAACAAAGACTGTTTTTATGCGGTAAAAGATTTAAATTTTAAAATTGAAAACGCTGAAATTCTGTGCATTATGGGGCCTAACGGAGCCGGAAAATCAACACTTGCAAAAATGCTTGCAGGCACCATCAGTCCCACACAGGGCAGTATCGAAATACAAGGAAAAATTGTCCCTTTTCTTGAACTGGGCGTAGCATTTAATCATGAGCTTACAGCCACAGACAACTACTATTTAAACGGCACTCTCCTAGGATTAAGCATTGACTTCTTAAAGGCTAACAAGCAAAAAATATTTGACTACGCTGAAGTTTCTGACTTCATGAACACACCACTCAAGTTTTTCTCTTCCGGTATGATGCTACGTCTTGCTTTTGCCATTGCCATGCATTCCAAAGGCGACGTGTATATTTTTGATGAAATTCTTGCCGTAGGTGATCTCTCCTTTCAAAAAAAATGTATGGACTCCTTCCACAATTTGCTAGAGTCCGGCAAAACCATCATCGTGGTAACCCACAGCACTGATTTTGCCATTCAATATGCTACTAAATTACTTATTGTCTCTAATTCTAGACATAAACTTGTTGAAGATATCAAGTGCTATGACAAGGCGGAACTTGAAAGAATGGTGCAAGGCAATTTTTGATTTTTATACTTTCCTTTTGCCAATAATTCATCGCTCTTTTTCTCTATTTTTGGGTATAAACATGAAACAAACTCTTTCTTGCTTGCTGATTTTTCTTCTTCTACAGATTACTCCTAACGCTCAAGCAAATTGCAATTTTGGACAAACTATTTTTCGCGATTCCCTTTATGGCGGCCTTATTGGTTCAGTCGTGGGAGCTTTATTC
>JAIXXU010000276.1 GCA_027490595.1 Pseudomonadota bacterium | reverse complement strand
CATATTACAGAAGCAAAACCTTGGAATTTGTTTAAGCAGGGTGACAGTGAAAGTATGATATATCTTTCGCAAGTACTTGCTGTGAGTATTGGTGTTTTAAGAATAGTTGGATGCCTTGCTCATGCATTTTTTCCAGAAAAAATGATAGAGCTTTTAGAGTCTATTGGCGAAGATACAAATACAACCCAGGACTTTTATGATAGGTGCCAAGACTTTTTTGCCATAAAAAGTGGACATATCGTTACCCATTTTCCAAAACTATTTCAGCGGATTGATATTGAAGCTGAGATGATGCGTCTCCAGCCTTTTGAAAATGCGCAGCAACCAAAAAAATCTTCAACTGTTGTGAATGAATGTTCAAACAAATCTCATACTTTGAAATGCGCTGGTGTGGAAAACGATAGCCTTTCTTATGTAAGTATAGAAGACTTTGCCAAGGTTGACATTCGAGTGGGGCGAGTGCTTCGTGCTGAAGTTGTGGAAGGATCTGATAAATTAATCAAATTGCTTGTAGCTGTTGGGGATCTTGGTGAGAAAACAATTTTTGCTGGCTTGCGGCAATGGGTGAATCCCGAAGATCTTGCGAACAGAAAGGTTCTTGTCGTGGCCAATTTAAAACCACGTAAAATGAAATTTGGTGTCAGTGAAGGAATGCTTTTGGCTACAGATACTTGCCAAGACCGCATTTCACCCCTTTTTCTTTCTGAAGATTTCAAAGACGGTTCTCGTCTTTCCTAGGTCTTTGTAAAATTCCCCTTGCTTTTTACAATAAAATAAAGTTTATTGCATCTGGACCTGGGCGTGGGCGTACTAATTTTGTGTTTACTCCTCTTTTTTTGTTTCCCAAGGCCTGTCCTCGTATCAATTTTGCATGCGCTCTTGCATGCGATTACAAAAATAGGATGAACATGAAAGATAGTATTTCCCTCGCGGCGGATGCCGATGCGTGTATTTTTGCGAAAATCCCTGAAATTCTTAGGGAAAAGTTAGAGAAACAAGGCATCACAAAGCCTACTTCAATCCAACAAGCGGCTTATGAGCCCATCCTTTCCGGACAAGACATCATCGCCCAAAGTCGGACGGGCTCAGGAAAAACCCTAGCGTTTGGTATTCCTGCTTTTCAAAGATTAGAAAACCCAAAGGCTGGAAAGCCAAGGTTGCTTGTACTTACTCCAACACGAGAACTTACCACTCAAGTTGCTGATGTATTTGAAGAAAATTTCAAACCATTAGGCTTTAAAACCCTGGCAATTACTGGTGGAAGCAGCTACCGCTTCCAAATCTCCAATTTAAACCGTGGTGTTGATGCCATTGTTGCCACTCCTGGTAGATTAATGGATTTGCTTGATCAAAAGGCTCTAGATTTGTCCTGTGTAGAAGTTCTTGTTCTTGATGAAATGGATGAAATGCTTGATTTTGGCTTTGCCGATGACATTCTCAAAATTCGTGATTCTGTGGGTAGAAAAGTACAAACCTTGCTATTTTCAGCGACATTTCCGCCAAAAGTGAAAACAATGTCCAAGCAGATGGTAAACAACCCACATGAAATTAAAATTGCCAGCACAGATACCACAACCGGGCATATTGAGCATGAATTTCTAGAAGTCCGCATAGGCAAAAATCTTGATGCGTTGACAACACTTCTTCTTTATCATGCTCCTGAACATGCCATCATTTTCTGTCGTACACGTGAAGAAACTAAAAATATTCATCAGCTACTTCTTGAAAGAGGCATTGCTGTGGGTGTTTTAAACGGTGAAATGAGCCAAAATGATCGCAGTACAACAATGGATCGATTCCGCAATAAGTTGACTCGAGTTCTTGTTGCCACTGACGTTGCTGCCCGCGGTATTGATGTGTCTGGCTTGTCTCATGTCATTAACATTTCTGTGCCCAAAAATTTAGAAACATACACTCACCGTACTGGAAGAACTGGTAGAGCCGGTTTGACTGGCAAAGCCTGGACTTTGGTGGCTTACAATGAGCGTCGTGAATATCAATTTTTATGCAGTCGTTTAAAGCTGACTCCAAAACGACTAGACATTCCACAAGCTAAAAAAATCGTGGGTCAATTTCTTACCAATTTACTTGTAAATATTGAACTTCAATCTTCTCAAGCTCCTGGCTGGATGGGTGAAGCAGTGAATCAATTCCTGGGTTCCCTTGACGAAGGTCAAATGAGAAACTATTTATCCCATGTTCTGAAAGCTGAGCTTTCCCGTCAAGTTGGGCCTTCATTGAACGTAGATGATATTACTCCTGCAACTCGTACTGAGTTTGGAGCAGCACTTGGCGATCGAGTCTTTCAAGGTGCTAGCTCTGCTGGTGGCAATGGAAAAGGATACAAGGGTGGATCTGGACAAAAGAGATATGGCAATCGTCCTGATTATCAGCGTTCTGCCGGTTCGCCTTCGCGAGCAAGCTCTCCTAGCAGCAGCAGCGACAGGCCTAAATTCGACGATCGTGGTGGCAGCAACCAAAAGCGTAAGCATTCCTATTCAAAGGGCTATGGAAATTCGTACCCTTCGAAATAATTTTAGGAAATGACATGCTCGCACAGGATCAGCCTTCCCGTAGTCATGATGATTGTGATTTTCTGGCTCCTGGGTGGCGCCCTCATTTAGCCCAAGAATTTCAAAAGCCTTACATGGAACACTTGCGCCAACTTCTTCGCCAAGAGCAAAGAGAGCGCTGCCAAGTTTTTCCACCGCGAGAAAAAATATTTAGAGCATTAAAATTAGTTGATTTTGACAACACTAAAGTCGTCATTTTAGGTCAAGATCCCTATCATGGCGTTAAACAAGCCAATGGTTTAGCCTTTGCCGTGGAAAAAGGGATACCTCTTCCCCCTTCGCTTCAAAATATTTTTAAGGAAATTAAAAACAGCATTCCTCAGGTGAAAAGTATAGAACCTACCTTGGAGGGCTGGGCGCAGCAAGGTGTTTTACTCCTAAATACTGTTCTGACAGTTAGAGAAAATCAGGCTTTTTCTCACCGTGGAAAAGGCTGGGAAACGTTTACAGATAAAGTAATTTCTTGCCTCAATGAGAAAACCACTCCTGTTGTTTTTTTATTATGGGGTAGTGCGGCGCAATCCAAATCTATTTTAATTCATAATCCTCTTCATTTTATTTTGAAGGCTCCCCATCCATCACCGTTATCCGCTCACCGTGGGTTTTTAGGTTGTGGACATTTCTTGATGGCGAATAAATTTTTACAAGAACATAATTTAGACCCTATATGTTGGTGAATTTTATCAAAGGAAAATATCTATATGTACGTTGAAGAAAGACATCCAATTACAGGCAAGCCCTGCTACCGAATTCAGTTAAAAGGCAAAACATTGCTTTTGAATTCTTTTTTAAACAAAGACACTGGATTTACTTCAGAGGAGAGAACTCAATTTGGTCTTGAGGGTCTCATTCCTGATGTCGTTGAGACTCTTGATGAGCAGGCTGTGCGTGTATACGGCCAATTCTTGAAAAAAGAGTCGAACATGGAAAAGAATATCTTCCTAACCCAGCTCTACGATAGAAATGAAACCTTATTTTTTAGGCTGATGCAGGAACATTTAACAGAAATGGTACCTGTATTTTATACGCCAACTATTGGAGATGTGGTTAGACAATTTAACCAGAACTTTCGCCGACCACGCGGGCTTTTTATATCTTATCCTCAGCGGCACAATATAGAACAAATTCTTGATAATCTTCATTTTCCCGATCAAGTCAAAGCAATTTGTATCACCGATTCCGAGGCTGTTTTGGGGATTGGCGATCAAGGAATTGGTGGCATTATGATCTCTGTGGCAAAGCTTGCCATGTACACCTTATGTGCAGGGTTTCATCCCACGCAAGTATTGCCAATTGTTTTGGATGTGGGAACAAACAATAAGGAACTCTTGCAGAATCCATTGTATTTGGGTTGGCGACATGAGAGAGTTCGAGGTCAGGATTATGATGACTTTATTGATAACTTTATCAAAGCTATCAAGAAAAAATGGCCTAATATTTATTTACATTGGGAAGATTTTGGCCGTCAAACAGCACGAAAAAACTTAGACCGTTATAAAAATGAAATGTGTACTTTTAATGATGACATGGAGGGTACTGCGGCTGTTACGTTAGCTGCTATTCTTACAGGTTTAAAAATAAGTGGAACATCCATGCGTGAACAGCGGGTTGTTATTCATGGTGCCGGTACAGCAGGATGCTCTATTGCCGATCAAATTTTAGAGGCTATGAAAGAAGATAGCCTTTCTCATGAAGAAGCCTTATCTCGGATCTTTCTTATTGATCGCAATGGTTTATTGCACACAGATTTGCCCCAAGAGGGGCTAGAGTATTTTCAAAAGAAATACCTTCAAGACTCCTCAGTTCTTCAACAATGGGAATGCATTCTTGGAAAAGAAATCACTCTGATGGACGTGGTCAAGAACGTTCGTCCAACTATTCTTATTGGGACATCAACTCAAACAGGAGCATTTACTGAAGAGCTTGTAAAAACCATGGCTGAGCATTGTGAAAGACCTCTTATCTTTCCTTTGTCTAATCCTACACATTTGTGTGAAGCAAAGCCTAGCGATTTGATTGAGTGGACAGATGGAAAGGTACTAGTAGCTACGGGTAGCCCTTTTTCTGAAGTTCGTTACCAAGGAACCACCTTTGTTATTGGACAATGCAATAATGCATTTGTTTTCCCGGGTCTTGCTCTTGGAATTATTGCTTCTGGAGCGTCTCGTGTCACTGATTCCATGCTTGTAGCTTGTGCCCACACAATCAGTGAATGTGTGGATGTTTCTCGTGTTCAGGGACTTTCTTTATTGCCTTCTTTGACCCTAATTCGAGATGTTTCCTACCGAATTGCCATTGCTGTTGGCAAAGCAGCCCAAAATGCTGGTGTCGCCCCACAAACCAGTGAACAGGATCTATTGGAAAGTGTGAACAAAAGTATTTGGAAAACAGCTTATGTTCCGTATGTTTATGCTGGAAAATAGATTTTAAGCTCGTTTTTAACTTTATCCAAAAAACTGACAGTCTTTGTTAGTGATTGATTGCCATTGCATCCCATGAGATTGAGAAATGAATCGTTCTTTTTCACATTTGTGAAAACCATGCATTTAATATTTTTTTTGGATAATGGTAACTATTGTGTCTTCTTTTATTTCTAAAACACCAGCAACTATAACGCCACAGAGGTTGGTAACCAGAGAAGTTACATCTTCACCGTCCTTGCATGAGCCGGAAAATATTATTGAAAATGAGAGTTATCTTTTTGGAACTGATAAACTTTCCTTACCTGATCCTTCCGCGGTAACCAGATCCCAATCCTTTCCAAATATAAAGAAGACGGTATCGAAAAAAATAACGCAGAGTGCAGGAAGTCCAAGTGACGTTACAAAGCTCAGTATTGCTGTGTATGCGTCTCCAGCGCCATCACCAGTGAGCCCGCCAGTTAAATCGCCTACTGTATCTCCAAAAAGCAAGTGGCAGTATGAAAAGGCAAGCTCCTCTTCCAAGTATAGGGTTTGGGCCGAGATAGCGAATTTTTTTACACGAACTGCAACCTATGTTTCTGAATATGCCTTGATTGGGGCATTTATTGGGTCATTTACTCCATTTCCTTTTGTAGGTACTGCCGTAGGTGCCGCAGCGGGTGCGTTTGCAGGTTTTTTGTTTGGTATTATTGTGTCGGCGGCTTCTATTGTTTTAAAACCATTTATGAGCAAGACAGTTCATTATCTTAAAAATAATTATGTGAAAGACTCAAAAAATAAATTCTCACAAATTAAAGCAGAAAATGAAAGTTCCAAAAAAATAAAAAAACTAGGAACCTTGATGTCCTGTTATGAAAAACGTTCTTTAAATTATATTAGAATTATGTCACAGTATCACGCGTTATCTTGTCAAGAAAACAGAACAGAGAAAGAAAACTTAGAGTTTGCTAAATTCAAATATTTACTGTCTCAAAGTTCAAGTTCTCATGATTATAAACTTTGCACGCTATGGCAAGAACTCATTTTAAAAAAAGACAAAGCGAAGCAGGCTTCAGTTTCTCGAAAAGTGCAAGGCTTGCAAAAAAACTTAAGTAAATTTGGTCTTTCCATGGAAGAGGTTTCTGAGTTTGTAGAAGCAAAAATGATTTATGAAATAGCTGAAGGCAAAGAAGTGGAAGGGTTGAATTTGAATCAAATGGTTTCAGATTTTTCTTCTGAATTTGATCTTGAGTTTAGCGAATATCCTGTTTTGACAAAAAAAGAACAAATTATTTCCAAGGAAATAACACAAAAATTTACTAAATCTAAATTTAAAACATCTTTTCTTGACGAAGAAAAAAAAGATCCAGAAATTGAAAGTGATATATCGCCCATGATTATTTCTTCCCAATTGTACTGGCAAAGAACTCAAAACTCTCAAAATTTGAGTTACAACGTGGTTCGCTGTCCCTCTGCAATTTCTGCAAATGCCATAGGTTCCAGCGACCCAAACCTAAAGCATGCGTTTCCTCCAAATTTAATGGCGGCTTCTAT
>JAIXXU010000294.1 GCA_027490595.1 Pseudomonadota bacterium | reverse complement strand
GTTCCAAGTGTGAGTAAAGCTCCTGTACCTACAAGACCGAAGGAAAATAGAGCTTGCACCGCGCCCCAAGTGCCTGCAAAAGCTGCACGAGCACCAGCTTGGTATTTTAAAGACTTAGTACGGTCTCTTTCGGCAAGTCCGCGCAAAGGAGATGATTTTGTATCAGCAAAAAGGGTAAATCTAGCTAGATCCCGCTTTCTCTGTTGAATGTAGTTTAGTCTCGCTTCTATTTTGTCAACTTCTTTTGCTATATCAGCATACTCGGGAGAATTTTTTTCCAAATCAGATTTTGAAGCATTTAAATGAGACTCTAAAGCACTTAAAAAAGCAACGCCACGAACCAAGCGAATTCTGTCGGCATAGGAAGTTTTAGGAATTTCGTTTTTGTCTTTGCCGTCTTTTCCTTTGCCAGTAATAAAATCAAAGAAAGGGTCATTTTTCACAGCTTGTTGATTATTGTCATTCTGTGCGATTGATTCTAGTCCAGTGCTTGCAAGGTATTCGTCGATATTGGTGCAAATGCTGTTTAAATCAGTATCAGTATCAGTATCAGTATCAGTATCATTTTCAAGATTGTAAGCGTATTGGATGAGCTTCAAGAAGGAGTCTTTTGTGAGAGCTTTTTGAAGTAAGACAACAAGGGGCTCGTGAACACCTTTAGATATATTTTCGTTTATTTTAGAGTAGTTGTGAGAGTTCTGAAGAAGAAAAGTAATTTCATATGGTGTCAGGTCTTTTAACTTTTTTTGCTCATCTGCGTCGAACTCTGTTTGTTCGATAGTGCCGTCTTTTTTGGGTTTATTAATTTTATTCACTAAAGTGGTAAGAGCATCAGAATATCTGTTATTTTGATCTGTTTCTTGAGTGTTGTCTATTTTTAGCAGAGTGTTAAAACAGTTCTTTACGGATTTAATTGTATTGGTTTCTAAATACTGCATTTTATCAAAGACCATTGGAATCAAAGAGGTAATCATCCACCCAGCAGCTCCAACCGTCATAAGCCCTATGGCAGCACCAGTGTTAGCGGCGAACCCAGCATCATGTACTAAATCTCCAATACCAGTCCCATTGTGTGTAGAATAATTTCCCAACGCTGCCGCAGTACGTTTGCTACCAATACCAAACTCATATAGCGGGATTGAGGCGAGCGCAGCAGCCCCAAAATGGCCTCGTCTTTTCGCCATTTCTTTCAATGCTCCATATTCTTTCATGCTGCATTGATGGGAAATAAAGGAATAAACCCACTTTTTTGTACTGTTGCTAATTTTTTCAGATTTCAGGCAGCGTACAATAATACGATGCACAGCCATGCTCGATTCAATGATATTGAACCAGTTGATATTGTTCAAAGATTCTGAAACATACTTGATGACTTCTTCGTCGGCGTTAAAGGCGGAAAGATCCCCGAGATGTTTCTGGACATCGGCTGTGTGACCTGCGATTTTACTTAGAGGGTCGTCTTCGTACAAATAAGCAAGGTCTTCAGCTTTGAGAGTGGTGCCTTCATTCTGTAAGGCAAGAATGTGGCAAAGAAATGTGCCGTTGACTGAGTTGTGTTTAAAAACCAGGGTGGACAAAAAATCGTTGAAACTAAATTCTTGAGAATTTAAAACGTTTGAATCAAAGTCCTTTTTAATCTCTGTGAGTTTGGTTATCAATTCCTTCATGTTATTTGGGCTGTTGTGCACTTCATCCAGAAGTACTTTTAGCTTTCTTTCCATAAAGAATAGCGCTACAAATTTTTTTGCGCTTTCAGTAACGGGATCTTGACTGACTGAGATATAGCCAGAGGGAATGTTGTTTTGCAGCTTTTGGTTTGAGGTTATCCTATGACGCCAAAGAACGAATTTTTGAGCAACTTTGGCGAAAAATTTTCGAATACTAACGAACCATTTTTGCTGTCTTTTTGCTTCATTGACAACTTCTTTGACTTCCAATTCGTCTTCTAAAGTTTTGTGTTCATTTGCGAGTTGGCTAAAATGATAACGTGCAATTTTTGCTTTATGGATATAAAGCATGCTTGTTTCAACGGATGGGCGGTTTGCAAAGCTTTGCCATAAACCATAAAAAATTCCGGCAAACCCAAAAGCTCCAATATTTTCCGCAAGAATAAGTTCTTCTTTTGCTTCTGTATTTGATTGGTTGATGCTGCTGCAGTAGGGACCTGTGTCAGTAAAATAATTATAAGCTGACACGAAAAATAATCCTGACGCTGACAACATGGCATCTTGCGTTGTCATGTATTTATGTTCTGAACTACGTGAGCTGTAACCTCTGCACAATTCCAAATTCTTATTCAGCGCTGTGGCAAGATACTGTTCGTCGTATGTTTCCGTTGACTTAGCAAACCCAGTCTCATTGTTAACAATCACTATTCTAAGTTCACGAATGAGATCTTGATGCCCGTCTAGAACGTTTGTGAAGCCCACCCGTAGTTGAGCGAAGTGTTCGCTCATTCCATAAGAATATTTTTTACCCTGTGACCCTAGAAGCTCATTGGTGGTAAAGTTGTCTTCTGTTTTGCACAAGTTTTTGAGATGTTGGATGAAATTGAAAACGGAACACAGTTTTTCTTGATTTTCGGGATTTAAGATGAATTCAGCAACGACTGAGCTTTCATCAGTTCTGACGCCTACTGTAAACAGTTCAGAAGAAATTACGGCAATAGAGGTTATATCAAATGCGCATCCAAGTAGTTCAACGGCAGAGCAAAGTGGCTTTCTTGAAATTAGACAAGTCTTTTTTGAGTGAAATTCATTGTAAAAGGTGTTCGCCTCAATGAAAGCAGTGTAACATTCCAAAATTTTTATGAAGCATTTTTTATCTGCATCTCCACGGTAGCGAAAGAAGTGCTTTGTCTTTTTCCAAAATCCATTGTTATGGGAAGACTGTTTTGAACCTTCTTTTAGACGCCTTGAATTTTCATCTTTGAGTTTGAGGGCTTCTTTTCTTGCTTTTTCTAATTCTTTGGGGTTTGTGGAATCAAGATCCTTTAAATACGATTGGTCTTGAAGATTTGTGATTTCCTTCTTTGCCCTTGCCAGGGAAACTAATTGAAGGAAACAAGAATGAAAACCTCTGATTTCCATAAGGCATTGATCATATGTAATCTTGTTAAATTCCAATATATCTAGGCAGCTAGTAGATTTCTCAAATGCAGTTAAGTTCGGTTTTTCTTGGTTCAAAAATTTTGATATTGCTTTTAAACCATTGAATATTTTGTCTAAATTATATTTTTTATGTTGCAATAAACCAATAAAATGTTGGCACTTTTGCGGCGAAGAAATGATGTCTTGCAGGCTCAAAAAGTATTTAGCGCCTTTGATGCAAAATTCATTGTAAAATTTTTCGACAATTTCTTCGTTTTTCTCTTCTGAATTTCTGTTCGAGATTTTTAATTCGCTAAATTTATTGACAAGTATCTCGGCTATTTCGAAGTCGGACTTATACTGGACTTTTTTTGATTTCACTTTAAGTGTTGAAGCGATTGACGGTGTTGTACGTTTGATGTGCATGTAGGGTATAGTGCTAGGATTACTCATGCTCTGCCTCAATTGAAGAGAAACTCGTCATTGTGTCACTCGCTATTAGCATAGCGTATAATAAATGGACACCGTTAAAGTTTCAAACTAAAAATCAACTGTCTAAAAATTGTTTACAACCAATCAAATCAACAGTCACCATTTAAAATCAAGTTGTAGAAATAAAACAAATTAAAGGCTTTTTCAATTATTTTTACTTCGTTTTTCATTGATTTTTAACATAAGCAAGGTTTAAATTAAAAAAAAGTTTTTAGTTCTTTAATATTATATGGATAGGCTCTGTAAGGCACCTTCTTTCAATAGTTATGGCGTCTTATTTGAACTCTGTTCGCTGTTGTTTTGACAATAGCATATGTCATTTTTTTGTACTTTTTATTTATAAAAAAATAATATTAAAAAATATATTCATTACAATTAGTTGATTTTTTGCATAAAAAATAAAAAACTAAATAATTGAGGTAAATATAATGTAATACAATGAAATTATTTAGTTAATTTTGGGGTATAATTTGATGTGTCTTGAAAACAGACAGCTTGAGGTCCTCTTTTTTTTAAAAAATGTCTACTTTATTGTGCCCATCCTTTTTCACTTATCGACCTAAACTACGTACTCCACTCCTGATTTCGGAAAATTTTCCTTGTTGTTGTTCAGGTACGAGGTAGAATAGCAAGTGCTCAAAGAACTCTGGGAGGGCTGCTAATATGCTGTTTCGTCGAAAGATTAAAATAAGCGATTTTTTAAGTCTTCTTGCCATAGTTCTCATTTGTTTGTTAGTGACAAATGGAATTGTCAATGCTGTTTATATTGGTAGACTCAAGCAGCGCATGAAAGAAATGGCAAATGCAGAGCTTGTCATTCAAGCTCACACTCAGAAAGCTCTTTCTAGTCTTTTGCAAACTCGACTCAATCTTGTCACCTACATCAACTACTTGGAAACCGAAAAAGCAGATCCTCAAAAAACAAGGGTCATCACAGATCGTATTCGTGCTGAATTTCAGAAAAACGAGGTAAATTTGTCTGCCGCTGTTTTGAGTTTGCAAAAAGAGCTTTCAGGAAAAAATGTTTCCATTCATGCGAGTGATCTCATGTCCTTGTCAACGCGTTATTTGCTGGGACTTGAGGAAATTTTTAAGGCCGAAAACCCACTAGGTGATCCGCGTCTTAAAGATGTGTTGAGTGAAAGTTTATCGTTGCAGCGCAAAATGAAAATGCAGCTTGACCTGCTTTCAGACTCTTTTCGCTCACGCGTTGCGGAATTGAATAGAAGTGAAGATTTAGTGCTGCAATATTTTCCATTAATTTTGGGAATTGTTTTTATTTTTGTTGTTTCTATTGGAGCTGTTTTTATTGATAAAACAAGACGTCAAGTAAAAGATTCTATTTTAGAAAATACTTCTGTATTGCTATCTGAAGCTTTCGAATATGAAAAGAGTTGCTTGGAATCCCTTGAGTTATGTCAAGGAATTTTGAGTTCTGGAATTTCTGATTTAAAAAGCTTTTTACAAGATTTAGAGCGTGAATCAAGAAAATTTGAGCTAGCAAAAAAAATACAAGATCTTCAGTATACATTTCAAAAGCTAGAATCGACCATTGAGTATCGACAAAACATGCATCTTAGAGACATAAAGCGTTTAAAAGATTCACTAAAAATTTTCGAAAAATCTGGAAAAATTAATTGATGACATATGAATTTATTGATGAAGAAATAAGAAAAAAAGAACGCCAAAAAGCTAGAGAAGCAAAAAAAAGTCGTTGGTGGCTTCAAAAAAAAATGTCGGGAATTTGTGCATACTGTCTTCAAAAGTTCCATCCTAAAGAGCTGACCATGGACCACATCGTTCCTCTTGCTCGTGGGGGTCGTACAACGCCTGGCAACGTCGTAGCTGCCTGTTTATTCTGTAATAAAAAAAAAGGAGCTGATACCCCAGTGGATCTTTTCTTTCAAAAGTCCTGCACAAATACAAATGATTTTGATTGACCCAACCAATTAGGCGTTCTTGACAACACCTGCAAGTTTTTTGCGAAGAAAATTAGGAAGGCTAAATGCCGCTTGGTGCATAGAAACATTGTAGTAAAGAGTTGAGCGCTCTATAGCATAGGCTCTATTGAGATCAATCGTTTCAAAAGGATGTGCGCTATCGCTTGCAAAGCCCCAAGACCAGAAACCATAAGGATAAGAGGGGATTGACCCAACCATAGAATAAACGTCTTTGAAAGCGTGTTTTAAATTCCCATAAACCTTAGCTAAGTCGAAATTGTTTTCCCATGGGGATTCACATTGAGCAACAGCAATGCCATTGGGTGTGAGAATACGTTTGACCTCTTTGTAGAAATCACCCGAGAATAAACCTTCCCCTGGTCCGATGGGGTCAGTGGAGTCTACAATAACGATATCAAAACTATTGGATTCACTTTTGCGGACAAAATCGACTCCGTCCGCAATGTGGATTTTAGCACGTGGATGATTTAGACCTACGGCAAGAGCGGGAAAAAATTTTCTTGCAGCGTTCACTACGGCACCATCAATTTCACAAAGGACGGCTTCTTCAACGCAATCATGACGAAGCACTTCACGGAGTGTTCCTCCGTCGCCGCCACCGATGACAAGAACTCTTTTTGGGTTTGGATGACTTAGAAGGGGAACATGGGAAATCATTTCGTGGTAAGCAAACTCATCGCGATCGGAACACATCATCAATCCATCTAAGGTAAGAACGCGTCCAAAGCCAGAGGATTCAAAAACATCCACCCTTTGAAAAGCGCTCACTTCAGAATGAAGCACTTTTTTGACGTGTAAGCCAAATGAAACTTCGTTGTTGTGCTTTTCCTGATACCAAATATCTAAGGGCGCAGTGGTTGACTTTTCCTCTTGTGACAAAAGACGAAGATTTTTTTGTGAGAACATCGTATATTCCTTTTATCAAGACACTTCATGCGGCGAGATTACTTCAAAGGGCTGCTTATAACTGAAACTATTTTATAGGGCAACATATGTTCACTCCAGGTTCTTTCTTTTTTTCGCCTCAGGAATTGGAAACTAGGCAAGATGATACGCAGGTTGAAGTCACAGAAAATTACTTGAATCAAAAAACAATTGATCTCGTTTGTGGTGGGGGTATTGCTGCGATTGAGGTCCCTCGTCTTGTTCGTCAGCTGCGGCGTTTTGGGGCACAGGTAAGAGTTTTTGCAACTGAAAATGCTCTAAAATTTGTAGGGCTTGATAGCCTTCGTTGGGCAAGTCAGCAGGAGGTTGTGGTTCAGTCTTCTGGTCTTAGTGAACATATTTGTTTGTCTGATGCTGTTGTGGTGGTTCCTGCCACAGCTAATTTTATTGCAAAAGCAAGTCATGGTATTTGCGCTGATAGTGGTTCTACCTTAATTCAAAGCGCATTTGGTATGAAAAAAACGGTTATATTTTGTCCTACTATGCACAATAGTATGGCTCAATCACCCATTGTTAAGGAAAATATTTCAAAAATTGATTCGTTGTCATATGTTCATTTTCTTCAAGCTAGGCAAGAAGAAGGTAAGCAAAAAATCCCTGATATTGTAACTTTAGCAAGAGATATTTCACATGTAATCAACAGGGAAAAGGTAAATCAAAAAAAACCTTTGTTTGTTACTTTGGGTGCAAGCCAGGTTATGCTTGATAGCGTTCGGTGTGTGACAAATTTATCCTCAGGCCGGCTTGGTTTTTTGGTAGTAAAATTATTTGCAGCTATGGGGTATCAGGTTTCTGTGCTTGCTGGTCGTACTGAAGAACCATGGGAACCATTGCTTGGTGTGGATTATAAATCTTTGCTTAATTACGATGAAATATTTGATTATTGTAAAGATATTAATCCTCAAAGTTTTTGTGGACTCATTCATTTGCTTGCTGGTTCTGATTATTCATCAAATGAAGTGGTAGCGGGTAAAATTGATAGTTCTCAACCCACGCTCTCAATAAATATGGTAAAAACCAATAAAATTCTTAATGCCACTCCTGTAAGAGATATCCCATGGAAAATTGGTGCAAAATTAACATCTGATAAAACGCAGCATTCTCTTGATAAAGCTGAAAGTTTAATGTTGGACAACAGTCTAAATGGTGTTTTTTGGAGTTGTGCTCAGGATGCTTGGACTAAAGATGAACAACACCATGCTGGGATTTTTTTGGAAAAAAAATCAGGTTCTGTGGTTCGTAGCCAAGTCCAGGGAAAACAAGCTGCAGCAAGACTATTTTTTGAAGCCTATTGTAAGAACGAAAAGAGCTAATCATGAAAGAAAACCTTTTTTATAATAGCAATGTTTTATTTTCTGTAAAAAAAATTATATTGGCTTTTCTTGTTTGGGGACTTGTCTTTTTAATTTCCTTGTTAAGTATTTTCATGGTTTTTGTATTATATCCGTGTACTTTTTTACTT
>JAIXXU010000019.1 GCA_027490595.1 Pseudomonadota bacterium | reverse complement strand
TTTTTAGTTAAAAATCGATGAAAATTGGGAACATTGGCTACAACACCAATGGAGCCTACAATGGCGAAGGGAGCACAACAAATCGTGTGAGCCAGGCACGCCATCAAATAACCACCGCTGGCAGCCACCTTGTCAACACAAACAGTTAATGGTGTGCCGCTGTTTCTCAGCCGTGCCAATTGAGCCGCTGCAAGACCATAGGCATGAACGTGACCACCGGGACTTTCCAGTCGAACAACAACTTCATCTTGAGGTGTAACAACTTGCAAAAGAGAAGATACAAGTTCCGTAAACTGAGGCAAAATAGATGCTGAAACATCGCCTTGAAAATCAAGCACAAAAATCTTTTTCTCATTTTTCAGATTTTTTTTATCTTGCTTTTTTTGTTGTTTCTTAAGTTCTTTCAATTTTTTGTCTTCAAGAATATTTTCTAAAATAAGTTTTTTTTGCTTTTCTAGACTTTTATTTAAACACTTGATTTGAATTTTGAAATCTTTGGAGGTCTGTTTACCGCGGACAACAACTAAAAAGAATAAAGCCGCCACAATTAAAAACAATGCAAGAACGCCCAAAAAACCTAAAAATGTGTGAAACCAAGCAAACAAAGACGAATAACCCATATAAAAAATCCCTCACTTTAATTTTGATTTATCTTGCAACGCTTCATAAAGTTTATCAGTGGTAATCGCACCTTGGAAAACAACTGCAGGATTACCAATATCTGAAGATGGAGAATGAAAAACAACAACAGCAGGAAGACCCACAATATTCCACTGGGCAAGCATTTTTTCAATATCCTCGGAAGGTTTGGAAAAATCTAATTTCAAAGGAATATAATTTTCATTTAAAATTTTAACCAGAGCAGGGTTCTTCCAAACTGTTTTTTCCATTTCCAAGCAAGCGGTGCACCAACTAGCCCAAAAATCAACCAGCAATGGCCTTTGAGTTTTTTGTGAGAGTATTTTGGCTTTTTCGATGTCATTTTGCCAATGAATGGGAGAATTTTTTATTCTGAGAGGAGTCCCTTCTTCAGAAATACTGGCATCCACTTTTTCAGTGAAGGTTACTGTTAACCAAAATGTAAACCAAGAGCAGAGAAATAAAAGAAACACAAAATGAGACGCTCGGGTTAATTTCCCCAACAAAGTTTCTTTGGTAAGGGAAATAAAAGATGTAAAAAATAAAACTATAGTGGCTAAAACAAAAGCAATACTAGGTTTTTGGTAAATTTCAGAGCCAATATCAAAAGAGTTCAAAAAAGGATGAATAAAGTATAATCCTAGAGCAAACATCAAGGCTGAGAATAAAGTTTTCGTAAAGATTGTAACGCGCGGGAACTTAGGAAGCCTCAAAATATTTTGACTTAATGTGCCTAAAATCAAATACGGAAGTCCAAACCCTAAGGAAAAAACAAACATATAAATAAAACCGGACAACGGATTTTTAAGTTGAGCGATCAAAACTAAAATCATACTTAGTACAGGACCTGTGCATGGTGCAGAAACAAATCCTGAAAGACCACCCATAATAGTAACGGCAAACGTCGGGTTTTTGGGAAGAGGTATTTTTAAAGTTAAATTTTGCAAAAAAGATAAATTTAAAAAGCCCAACATAGCGAAGCCAAATAAAAATAAAAATAAGGCTAAGGTAAAAGAAACCAAAGGATGAGAAAGCTGAGAACCAAAAATAAAACCTGAACTGCCAGCCAAAACACCTAAAAGAGTGTAGACGGTAACCATTCCAAAAACATAGCAACCAGACAGATAAAAACGTTTGTATTTTTGACCAGAATTATTTTCTGAAACTCTGGACATTACAGCAAGAGTTAAGGGTATCATTGGATAAACACAAGGAGTAAAATTCATCAACAAACCTGCAAGAAACAGACAAGGAAATAAAAAAAGGCTCCCCTCTCTTAATGCTTTTTGCAAAAACGACGCTAGCTTTATATTCCAATTAGAAATCTCAAACGAACTATCATCACTTTTGGACTGTTGTTGAGGCAGAATATTTACAGAAGAACTCGTTGTTTTTTCTGAAAAACTATTAAAATTTTTAGCGATAAACATTCGGGAAACAGCACCAAACTCCACAGGAAGAACCAATGATTCAGGAAGAAGACAAACTCCTTGTGAGCAAGCCTGAACGTAAATTCTTAATTGTAAATCATGAAAAGAGACACCCTTTGTCGATAATTTAAATTGTGTCCCATTCTCAAAAATTTTTTTTTCTTTGCCCTCAAAGGGGTCAAGTATTTTTCGAGCGGCTTTCAACGGAGTATAAGGTAAAGAGATATCTTTGCTTCCAGGAACGAGGGCAAAAACAGCAAGGTTATCGGAGTATATACGAAAACCATTTTTTGAAACCAAGGTAACAAGAAGTTCTTGTTTTTTTTCATCCGTATTGTCAAGAGAAAAATAAACTACGTCTGACAGCTTTAATGGTACATTGACATCACCACGAATATCATGTTGTGGTTGTAAGTCTGAATGTTGATAGGCTTGAGAACTACAAGTAAACGACAACAACAAAAAAAGTATGGAAAAAAAGGAAAAACAAGTGCGAAAAATAGAAAGTCTAAAGAAAAATAATTTTTTTTCTAACACAAGCAAATTCCTTATTGTGGTGATGGATGGCGTTGGATTCAAAGAACCCTCTGGAAACATCAATTTTCATGTTACAAACCAGCAAGGCATATTGCCATCCATGGGTTTTCACCAAGGGAACGCCGTAAATTCATCCTTTACACCAAATCTTGCTAAGTTATATTCCTCAAAACTATTTCGAACTCTAAAAGCTCATGGAAAAGCTGTCGGATTACCAAGCGATGAAGACATGGGAAACAGCGAAGTAGGCCACAATGCCCTTGGTTCTGGTAGGATATTCGCCCAAGGCGCAAAGCTTGTCAACGAAGCTATTTCCTCAAAAACTTTATTCCATGGAAATACATGGAAATACATCATTTCTCCGGCAGAAATTCAAGAAGGTAAAAATACACTTCATTTCTGTGGACTATTTTCAGACGGCAATGTCCATAGCCACGAAGAACATTTATATGCATTAATACGCGCTGCAAAAAATGATGGCGTAAAAAAAGTACGGTTGCATCTGCTCTTGGATGGACGTGATGTCCCTCCGACTTCTGCACTCACATATATTTCTAGGCTTGAATCTTTTCTTCAAGATATAGTTACAAAGGAGTTTGACTGCCAAGTAGCATCGGGAGGCGGTCGTACGTTTGTCACCATGGATAGATACGAAAGTAATTGGGATATTGTGCAACGAGGCTACAACGCTCATGTGCTAGGTGAAGGTCGTTTTTTTTCTTCTCTACGGGAAGCCGTAACAACTTACAGAAAAGAATTGAATTGTTTTGATCAAGATTTACCTGCATTTGTAATTGCAAAAAACAATGCTCCTATTGGAAAGGTAAACGATAACGACAGCTTTATTTTTTTTAATTTTCGTGGAGATCGAGCAATCCAAATTACACGGGCTCTTACGGAAAAAAACTTTGACGAGTTCCCAAGACGATTTTTTCCCAACATACGCTTTGCTGGCATGATGCAATACGATGGCGATCTCAAGATACCAAAAAATTATCTTGTCACACCTCCCCAAATTTCAGAAACAATTACTGAACTTTTGAGCGAACAAGGGGTTAAACAATTTGCTTGTAGCGAAACACAAAAATATGGACATGTTACATACTTTTGGAATGGAAATAGAAGTGGAAAATTCAACGAAAATTTAGAAAATTATGTCGAAATTCCCTCTGACCAAGGTAATTATGCTCTTCGTCCATGGATGAAGAGTGCAGAAATTACAGACATCACAATTCAGGAAATGAAAAAAAACTCTTTTCAAATAGGACGCATCAACTTTGCAAATGGAGATATGGTTGGCCACACCGGAGATTTCTTCTCTGCTCAAATTGCCATGCAATCCGTTGATTTAGCTCTAGGTAGATTGATGCAAGCAGCCATAGAAACAAATACAGTGCTTATTGTTACATCAGACCATGGAAATTGCGATGAAATGTTTGAACTAGATAAAAAAACCAATAAAGTTGTATTTGATCAGTATGGACAACCAAAACAAAAAACAAGTCATACCCTTTCTCCAGTTCCTTTTGCAATTTACAATAGTGAATGCCTTCCCTTTTCAATACGTCTACGAGACGATCTTCCAAATGCAGGATTGGCAAATATACCATCCACCGTCCTAGCCCTCGCTGGGTTTTACCCTCCTGATGTGTATGAGCCATCACTACTAAAGTTAGATCAAAATAAAATACAAGTCCTGGACGATGGTCCATCCAAAGCAAGACTGGATTTTACGGACAATCCAGAAAAACGATTTGAGCTGGCTCAAGAAACATTGAAGTTCGCTGATACCATTGCACACTTAAGAGCTCCTGATGGCTGCCCTTGGGACAAAGAACAAACACATTTATCCTTGACTCCTTTTCTTATTGAAGAGGCATACGAAGTTGTAAATGCCGCCAAAGACTTTGAAGTAAGTAGCGAAACTAGCTTGAAAACAGAAAAAAGGTTTGAGTTTTGCGAGGAACTAGGAGATGTGCTTCTTCAAGTTTTTTTACACGCACAAATTGCCTCTGAGAAAAAAGACTTCTCAATTACGGATATCGTAAAAGCTATTCAGGACAAAATGGTGAGGAGACATCCTCATGTGTTTCATAAAGATAAGGAGCAAATAACAGATAGCTCACAGGTTTTAGAACAATGGGAAGAACTCAAGGAAAAAGAAAAAAAGATAAAATCGAAAACCATTCTAGACAAAGCCATTGGTAAAAAAAGTCAGCCCACATTAACTTACGCCACGTATATTTCCCAAGCCGCAACAAACGTTGGTTTTGGATGGTCATCTCTAGAGGAAACATTTCTTCAACTATCTCAAGAAGTCGAAGAACTCAGAATAGAAATATCAGCCGCTCAACCTGACGCCTCAAAGATCATGGATGAAATAGGTGATGTTTTATTTTCTCTCAGCCACTTTATGTATTTCATACAAAAACGTTCCGGGGAACACACCATCAATCTTGATCTAATTTGTCGCGCGTCCATAGAAAAATTTATCCTAAGGTTTACGACGATGGCTCAGATTCTAGAAGAGCGTGGACAAGCGTTGACAGAATCCTATGCAAAGTCGATGACTTATGAACAATGGACAGAGCTTTGGGACCTGTCTAAACAAAGACTGGGCACAGATATTCCAAAAAAGGCTTGATTCCATAACGTGAACATAGGAGAATTCGAAGGTTTCAGATGTTCCCAAAAAAAGTTATGATGGCAATATCTTACTATGTTTGTTCTTTCTAACGGAGTTATTTTACATGAGCTTTAAATCATTTTTCCAAAAAAAAGAGGAAGAAAAAAAACTGGATATTTTATCACAAAGCAATCCACCTGCACAAAAAGAAAATGCAGCCAAAACTGTTGTGGAATCTAAAAATATTCCCACCACGAACGAACCCCCTGCAGCAGTCCAACTTGAAGCTGCCATGATAGAAAATATACGTGACGACAATAAAGACTCCCGAGCAAAAATATATCAAGAATTGCTCTTTTCAGATTTACTTCTTGCGTTGATGGATGGTCCTCAACCCGATCCTTCGCAATTACAAAATAACAACGGGCAACAAAATTTGAACGTAGCCATCATGTCCAATCCTCAAGGAGTTCAATTTGCTGCGATTTTTACTGACTCCAAAGCTGCTCAACGCTGGAGACCTGATGGCGGGCAGTACGCCTCCATTCGCGGACAAGATATCTTCAAAATTCTGGAATCAAGCCCAGCAGAAGTGATTGTAGTAAATCCCGGAACCGTTCCTTTTGCCGTTTTAACAAAAGCTGACTATAAACTCCTTGCCAAAGGCATTTTGCCTCAAAATCAACAAAGTCCCGTTCAGGCTACTATTCCTGCCGACGCCGTTCCTCCCGAAGGAAGCATGCAAATTTCTTTTCCCGCTGACGCTTTTACAGAAGAACAAAAAGAGAAAATAAATAGCTTTCTCCAAAAGACTGAAGAAATTGAAGCCGCTGCCTTGGGAG
>JAIXXU010000048.1 GCA_027490595.1 Pseudomonadota bacterium | reverse complement strand
TCTTTTTTTAAAATATGTCATCAAGCAAAAAAATTAAAAATCAATCTTCCCAGTTATTTTCTTGATTATTATTCTGATTATCGTGCTGTAAATATTTCTAAATACCGATCTCAACTTTATAGTGACACTCCATTTTCTCCGTTAAACGTTTCTCATGTGCCAGCTGTTTACGACGAGCAATCTGAGGTTGTGGATGGCCGTGTTGTTCTTTTGAAGTGTTTTGATCTCTTGTTGGAACGAGATTCTCGCATTTTTGCGTTGGGCGAGGATGTGGGTAAATTGGGAGACGTGAATTTAGTTTTTGAAGGTTTGAATGCCAAATATGGAGATCTCCGTATTACGGACACAGGAATTCGTGAAAATACAATTTTAGGGCAGGGCATTGGTTGTGCCATGAGAGGACTGCGACCACTCGTTGATATTCAATACCTTGATTATTTTTTATATGCCTTGCAAACAGCTTCCGATGACCTTGCCTCTCTCTTTTATAGAACTGCGGGGGGACAAAAGTCCCCTGTTATTATTCGTACAAAAGGTCACCGTCTTGAAGGCATTTGGCACACGGGTTCACCGCTTAGTGTTTTATTAGGTGCGTTGCGGGGCATTTATTTGTGTGTGCCGCGTAATATGACTCAAGCTGCAGGCATGTACAATACTTTGTTTCAGGGAGATAACCCTGGTGTGGTGATTGAAGTTTTAAATGGCTATCGGCTTAAAGAAAAAGTGCCTCTAAATTTAGGCCAATTTACAGTTCCACTAGGTTATCCTGAAGTTTTACGTGAGGGCAGTCACGTCACTGTCATTACCTATGGGGCATGTTGTCGAGTTGCCATGGAAGCTGCAATTCTTTTAGAAGAAGTAGGTATTTTTGCGGAAATTATTGACGTGCAAACTCTTGTCCCATTTGATAATTTTGGAGTAATTTCAGGGTCGTTGAAAAAAACTAATGCAGTTGTATTTCTTGATGAGGACGTTCCTGGTGGAACGTCTGCCTTCATGATGCAACAAACTCTTGAAAAACTAGGTGGATTTCATGACTTAGATTGCTCTCCACGAACGGTAACAGCTGCTGAAAATAGGGGAGCATTTGGGCGTGATGGAGACTACTATTGCAAACCCCAAGCTGAAGACGTTTTCCGAGCTTGTGTACAGACGTTGAGGGAGCGAGGCATAGAATAAGGAGCGATGGGTTTAAATGTTTCTAGATTTATTTTTAGGACCAAGCAGAAGAGTCATTGCTACTTCGTGCTCCTCTTTGTTGTATATTTTGTTGATTTTTCAAGAGTACTAAGATGCTTTCTTTTACTGTAGAGGGTTCTAACGGATTATCTTTGGGGATATTGTTGCCGTATTTTAGATAACAACGAGATCTAATAAAGAGTCCAATACTGCCTGCAACAAAAAACGGAAGTGTCCACAAATAAGCTTGGTTTCCTTGACTCAAGGTAACTTCTGGAAAACCACCACCAGCGGTGGGAATAGAAGAATTTCCATTTGAAGAACAGTTGCTCAGGTAAATGTCTGTGGTGTTGGCTGCCTGCCAAATAAACTGAATGGCATCCCTGGGAATGCTGGCATCAAATCCTAGTGAAAACTGAAATCCGCTCTCGGGTGGGGTGCAAATTGAATGAATAGTATTTGTTCGTGGTAGCTGAGTGGAGGATCCTGGATTTTGGATGAGATCCTGAACAATGTAAGGAAGTGCCAAAGTTCCAAGTTCTACAACGAATGACTTGGAGTTTGTAATAAATTTATCAACAAAATAGGTTAGTGCTGTGGCATCTACGTTCTTGTTAGGAATTAGATTGATACAAAATTGCAAGGGCCCTTCAAAGGTTTTTGTGAAGCTGCTGTTTGTAAGGCTTAATTGAAGCCCATAGGTGTGTTGGTACTCACATTTTTTCGTGGGACCATCAAATGAGCTTGCTGCGGCAAGACACGCGTTACTCGACAAGCTGCCTGATGCTAAACTACTACAATATTGTTTGTTTTCGTTTGTCAAAGGCTTTTTTTCGTTAAAAAGTAGATCTTGCGTGGAGGAGGATTCCTCGAATACCCCGTTGTTTTCTTGTTCTGAGGCAACAGCAGATTGCGCAAAACCAACGATGTAAGAAGTTATCATTCCACCCGCTGTGGCAGCAGACTTACCTAACGTCTGCGTAGCCGATTGCTGTGCTGATTTTAGAGCTCGTCCAGCTCCTAGAATGGTAGCGCTCAGTGCGCCATACGCATAATTTGTTGAGGGATTCATGGCATGTTCCTTTGCATTTTGAAGTAGCAAGACTTTCGTTTGAAACTAAAATGGTTCTTTCTATTTTGGAGCCTTATTTAAAAATCTTTCATGTTTAAAAAGATTAGTTGTCAAAAACACTGTCAGCATTTGAGTCTACACGAGGTCCAGTGAGCTTGAGCTCGAGCTGAGGTGTGTGCCGTAACCACTATTATTATTACTTGTTAAAAGTGGTTTTCTTAATGATGTATCTGAATTTTCCTTAGTGTTATTATCTGCGCTCGTTTGCGAACTGCTTGGACTAGTTAACGAAGTTGGCTGATTTGGGTTCGGATTGTGGGTTTGTTGTTCACCGGTAAACTTATAATGTGCTTGAACATTTGCCTCTGCATCGGCTGCTGAATTGCTATTTGAAAAATTCAATTCTTGCATCTGCTGCTCACCACCGCCACCACTTTCAGAGTCTAGTTCTCTTAATTGTTTTTTTCTCTCTTTATCACGAAATGTAATATACCCTACGCCACATGCTAAAATTAGAAAAAAAATCCCTCCAACAACCGAGCCCACAAAAAGTTTCGATTCAAATAGGTTGCTACTGTCTTCGTGTTCAATGCTTCCGGTGGAAGAACAATAAATTACAGCTGATGACGAACTAAATGGCACTGAGGAACTTGCCGCACCTGAAGATGTTGCTGCACTGGAAGAGGGAAAATCACTGGAGGAAAAAATGGCGCCGCTGGAAGAAGATTCTTGACCAGTGGATGCCGCAGAAGAACCCTCTCCGGACGAAGATTCTGCCGAAGAAGATCCTTGCGCAGAAGAAGAGCTTTCTCCGGTAGAAGAAGCTTCAGAGCTTGAAGAGCTTTCTCCGGTAGAAG
>JAIXXU010000167.1 GCA_027490595.1 Pseudomonadota bacterium | reverse complement strand
GAGCTTTCTCCGGTAGAAGAAGCTTCAGAGCTTGAAGAGCTTTCTCCGGTAGAAGAAGCTTCAGAGCTTGAAGAGCTTTCTCCGGTAGAAGAAGCTTCAGCTGTAGAAGAGTCTGGTCCTGGCCCTGTTGATGACGAGGATAAGATATTTGTATTTGCCAGTGATTGGGCCAATTGGTTAATTTCATCAGAAGTTCCTGGGACACTTACGGAACATGAGGTCATTGTCAAATTTGGAAAGTTGTCCAAAGGAAATGTGGTGCATGCAGTTTCTGGTGCAAAGTCACAGCCGTCTTTTTCCACCGAAGTTTTAAATTTTTGAGCTACGTCCACATTTAAAGAGTTTGAATTTAGGTTTTTGGCAAAGAGACTTGGATTTGCTACATTGGCTTCTTGTTGTTGAAACTGCTTAGAATCAACAGGACCGCCGTTGTCAAAACAACCAAAAACACCAAAATACCGTGTGGGACAATCCTGGGAATTGATTTCAATGGTAGCCCCTGAATTCCAAAAGACTCCCGAGCAAGGAGCTGGCATGCCTTCAGGGCTACCTGGCAATGTTGTGACTGTTACCCCACCGCTTTGACCGGCGACTTCTTTTGCGGAAAGGTATGCGGCTCCCAATCCTATGAATGCGTTTGCAATTTTTGTTGGTTTTAAAGAATAACTTGGGACTTTTTTATTTACTGAAGATGACATGGTATCTCCCTTGTCTGAGGATGATGATTGAGGAAGGCAATTGCTTTCCAATTCTCAAAATAATGAGGTAACGTTAAATATCAGGGGAGTCAAGTTTTATATTTTTCTTTTGAGGTTTTTGCATATTGGTTTAAGTACTTGTTTATACTTAATTTATAGATGAGGTAAGGTATCCTTAACCCCTTTAATGATAAATTCAATAGCAATAGCGGCCACTAAAATACCCATGATGCGACCAAGCAAATTTAGTCCAGTTTTTCCGAACAGGCGAAACAAATATTGACTAGATTTTAGTGAATAATATGTGACTATCATGACGACAATGATAGAAAAAATAAGAGTCGAGATACCAAAAAAAGTGGGGTAGACAGTAGATTGTACAATAATGGTAGAAATGGCTCCCGGACCCGCTAGCAGAGGCATAGCCAAAGGAACTACAGAGAGGTCTGTTCGTTGCACTTTGTCAGTATCTTCTTCAATCCCTTCCTTTTTATGGCTTCCACCACCGAGGTGCTCCAATGAAACCTTAAGAAGTAATATTCCCCCGGAAATTCTCAGAGCTGAAATAGAAATACCAAAAAAATTTAGAACACCAACGCCAGCAATAGCGAATATCACCAAAATCGCAGTAGCTACGAATGTTGCTTTTTGTCTAGTTTTACGAACCTCTGATGGACTGAGTCTTTCTGTGAGAACGAGATAAATGGGAATCGCTGCCAGGGGGTCAACCATAATGAAGATTGAAACCATGGTATTTACCATGTAGGTCAACGTGGACAACAAATGAAATTGATTTTCTAAAATACTATGCCAAAAGCTCATTTTTAAAGCCTCTATCTGAAAGAACTCAAAACCAGACCATGATGGGTTAGCACAAAAATTTTTTGTTAGCTAGGAAAATTCAAATAGTTGGAGTGGCCAAGTGTCCAGAAAGTAGTCAATTTCATTTCTAATTTTTTAGTGAGTGAGTTTGGTTTAAAAGTACACCTTGTTTTTTGAATTAAAATTTTTTCTACACTTTACAACTATTTTTCTTTCAACTCGCTCAAAACAAGGAAATAAGAATGAGCTCACCAATCATCTGTCAAGGCTATTCTAAAGCCATAGTAAATATTCTGTCGCCATTAAATAAAGAGGATATACATACTAAACATTTATTTGGTCATTTAGGGAGTGATCTATATGATGCGAAAAAGGTTAATTTTTTAAAACTAACTCCCGATAATTGTGAAAATCTTTTCAAGTTAAGTCTGGAAAATCCTCATCAGCTTTTGACAACATCTGTGAACTATAAATCCTTTGAAATGGATAGGCATGAATTGATTTCAAAAGCTAGCATTAAATCGGAACCAAAAACTTTTGCAAAAGAAAAAAAATATTTAGTAGGGCAATATGTTTGGTTCAAAAAGAAACAGAATTCAAAACAAGACGTAGCTCATAAAAAAACTACAAGTAATGACATTCAACTTCCTCTATTGCAAGAAAAAAAAGTTAGTTATTCAGGCTCAAGCAGCGAGTCTATGCAGTTTTTGTTCTATCACTTCGACATAAATGAAAGTAATCACTTTCCGCGATGGGTATCTAGAATTCTTTTTTTGCATATAGAATCTCAAATGGAGCAATTGAGCATTAATTTTAGAAAAGGGCACAGGAGTAAAAATATTATTCTGGGGAATTTGGTCCTTACACCGATGTCCTTCGTTGAAATTCGTTATTTCAATGGCATAGACTTCGAGGAATTTATATACGATTTTTCCAAAACTTCTTCCTCTAAAGTGGATGGTGAGTATTTAGCGTTTAGCAAAGAAATTTATGACAAGTATGTTGAAAGTAACATTGATTTACTTCCCGTTATTTCAGAGGATTCCAAAGTAGAGGATTTATTTTTAAAATTGGGCCTTTGGACTCCTCAAAAATCCAATGGTGATATAACTTCTGGACGAGGACTGATTTCCGGTGATTTTGCTAAAGTAGCCCCAATTTTTAATGCCTATAACAGCTTTTTGCTTCAATACTATTCTAAAAAAAGTTTTGAAATTAACTTAAATCATACAAGGTTTGAATCCTCAACATTTTCTGCTGATGACGCAAAATCGCTTTTGAATGAATTCACCTTCAATCCTAACTATGTGCAGACATTTATTGTAAATTTTAAGGGGGAAACTTCCGGAAATATTGTTACCATAGAGATGTTTGGTTATTTTCTTCCCAATGGGAAAATGTCTTTTTACAGCGATTTTAAGCCTCAAGAGCAGATAAAAGCTGACCAAGTTGAAACAAAAAATAAAGAATACACATTAGAACCTTTCGGAAGCACATATGGAGAAAAGAAAATTCAATACAATAACAGCGGATACGGCTTCATGAAAAGACGAATGTTAAGATATCTGCATCTATCGTGCCCTATTGAGACAACAAAAAGTGATGAACCGATAAAGTCTTCTGATAAGTTTCGTCCGGAAATTTCTGAACATCTAGCTCGCCTTTTTGATCGGCCGCTTCGCTCCAGAGTTTTTTCTTATAATCAAGGAGACATTCCTATTACTGTTGAAAGTTTTCAATATGAAAAAATTACTGGTAAATATGATTATCTTTAAAATATTATTATAACTCAGTTTTTAAATTCTCTTCCATAATATCCCTATCAAAGTCTTTGAATGCAATTTAAATTTTAGTTCTCACACTGGCATCTGATAAACTTTAGCTTTAAACTATCAATGAGAGTCTATGGGTTATTATGCTCATGAGGGAATAAATCTTTTTTCATTATCCTTTTATGATCGTGTGTTAAATTTTTTTATGAAAATTAAACTGGAAAAATTATTGTAAATGTTTCTTAGTATAGAAACTAGCCCTTAATTTTAACAAGTATGAGCTGGTGAGTTATCAGCTAATTTAAACTCTATTTAGTGATAAGAATTTAAATTTTTTCTATTTGGTAGGATAGGAAGAACTTAAATGAGAGATTACAGAGATAAAGCCAAGGCGCGTAAACGTTATTTCCAGTTGAAATTCATTGTGCGCACCATAGACTTGTTGGTAGGAATATAGAGCATTTTATTTTTTGAGTCGGAGCTAACTCCCATAGTATACACCCGTTCATTGTCACCCGATGAAGGTAACTTGTAAAATGATTTCTTGCTTAGAAAAGGTGAGGAACCATCTTTCATTTTGTAAACGTAAACATTACCAGAAGCTCCCACAACACTAACAGTATCATTACCTGTAATAACTGGTGCAGATACAGATTTTTCGTTGATTGTGTTGCTCCAAGAACTGTTATTGATAGAACAATCATTGTTGTTGTCGCAGTTATCTGTATTTACTGCAGTCAGTGTGTAAGGTCCTTTGACTGAATTTTTTGTTGATAGTACAAACAAATAAACAGAAGGCTGACTTGAGCCAGAAGTTTGAGTTGTACCCAGCACAGGTGAAGAAGCCTTAACTACCCCAGACAAAGTAAACTTACCATATCTGCTAGCTCTTAAGTCACCATGGATTGGATCCAAGTATTGCACTGCATAAGTATATGTACTCGATGGAGCATCAAAAGTTTTAATGACGGTAAGATTATTGTAAGAAATTAGGTCTGAAGGACTGGTAAAGGCGCCTGGTAAAACAGTCTCAGGATCTAATTGGTAGCATTTAGGCATGATACCGTAATTGATAGGATTTGGGATTCTGCAAAGAATGTCAATTCCAGGATCTCCTACCATTCTTCCGTAGATTACAATGTCTGAATTGCCGCTATCAGTAGAACATCCAAAGACCTTTGTCATCATAAGATCCTCAACCTTTTTATTCAAATCAAAAGATTGGGATGTTTCATCAAAACTAAGAACAGAGGGCCCATTTTTTTGGCCTATTCCAGCAGTGCAGCCAAAGGTTTGTCCTTTAGAGGAGATGGCACCAGATAGTGTGTCTCCAGTGGTATTTTGATGAGAATAAACATCGGTGAGGGATAAGGGCTTCCAGTCAGCAGT
>JAIXXU010000161.1 GCA_027490595.1 Pseudomonadota bacterium | reverse complement strand
TATTCAAAGAAACATTTACTTCAGAGAACATCGATTTTCTTCAATCTCAAATCACGCTACAGCAGGAGAGTAATCCGTTTACCCACTACAGCAAATCAGAAAAATTAAAAATAGTTTTCGTTACCAAACCTATATACAATCTATCTGGAAATGTTGCATTTATTTCAATAATAAGATTTGGCTCAACTTTTACAGGAATATATACAAAGCAAAATTTAGATTGGAAATATGAAGGGGTACTTTCTTGCGGGATATATTAAGTAAATTCCAAATATTAAAGACCTTCAGCTAACAGCGGTTTCACGCAATTGCTGCTTTCTGTGTAAAATGAACTTCTTTTTTCCATAACTTCGTTTTGTCCACGCCGAGAATACTCAGCTTCGAAAGCCGCAACTGACGTGAAGCCGCCGGACGTTGTGCGCAACTTTTAAAAAACCGTGTCCAAATGAAAAAAGAAGACTATCAGAATCTCGGCAAATTCCTTTTATTGGTAATTCTTGTTTTATCAATTTGGTTTATAGGCTGGATCGTAATAAATAGGATAGAAACTGACCCAACCAAACAGGGCGTATTTGGAGATAAATTCGGATTTACTAATTCTTTATTTTCAGCGTTAGGTTTAGCAGGAATTATATATTCAATCCTATTGCAACAAAAAGAACTAAACCTCCAAAGAAAAGAACTGTCCGATACAAGAGACGAATTCAAAGATCAGAATTTTCAAACTACATTTTTTAATCTTCTAAAAACGCAATCACAAATAGCAACAGAGATTTCGGTTAAAATTTGGAATTTACGTTCATATGATGCCGAAGTATCAAAAGACTTTGACGGCAGGAAATTTTTTAATCAATCTAAATCTGAATTATCCCGCATTGTAATAGCATTAACGCATCCGAGATATTCAATATATCATAAATGGGATGAGCATGATGATCAACATGGTCCGAATAGTGCTGAAGAAGCAGAAGCAACAGCCCAATCTCGAAACATCACATACACTTTCTTTTATTACAACATTACAGAAGATATGTGGAAAAGTGCAAAAAAAATGCAACCAATTGAGATGGCAAAATTTGCATATGGAATATTTTTTAATAGATTCCATTATGTTGTTGGACATTACTTTAGACATATCTATCACATCTTAAACTTCTTAAATAAGACTGAAATTCAAAAAATCAACAATCTTTTAAAACCAGATGATAAATTAGATGTCGAACTTGAATTTCAACAATATGCAGATTTTGTTCAAGCACAAATGTCAGCGCCAGAATTGTTCCTTTTATTTTATAACTCACTTCCTTTTCCGAAACTACAAGTATTACTTATCAAGTATAAAATTTTAGAGAATTTACCTGTAGAAGATTTAATCAGTCCTGCTCATAATTGTATTGAAGGTATCATCTTGAAAAAACGTACCGACTTACTTAGTTAAAGCTGCGCACAACAGCGGTTTCACGCAATTGCTACTTCCATTGTAAAATGAACCACCTTTTTCCATAACTTCGTCTTGGCCAGCCGAGAATACTCAGTTCCAAATGCCGCAACTGACGTGAAGCCGCCGGACGTTAACTGTAATGTTTGACCGAATCACCATATAATCAACCATGATTGACTTGCAGAATAGACACTTTACATCGGATGAAGAAATTATAACTGATGTCATAGCTGAGAACTTAACTTTCTTAGAAAATGTTAATTCAGGTTGGAATAAAGTCTATCGTGAAAATAATAGCGCTGTAAAATGGCTATTATTTCACTCAGACCGAGAGAATCATGGTGGCGGTATGAAAATACTTGGCAAACTGCCTTTTCCAGAAACTGAAATACTCATAGATATTGCTTTGAATTCAATTTATGAAGATGAAACAATTGCAGCCTGTTGCGTTTTAGTTGACAATGAAAATACTTCGGATTTTAGATTGTCTTTAATTGAAGAATTGGAAAAAATTGCAGACGGACATCGGCAAAAACTCATAATTGAATATACCGAACTTTTATCAAGGCATAACAGAAGAGAAATTATTGGTAAAAGTTACGATCAGGTTACAGAAGATGCAAGATATTTTGAACTAATTGGAAGGCGTGCTTACGTTTTGTCTCTAAGATAACACTACAGTTAACAGCGGTTTCACGCAATTGCTACTTTTCTTGTAAATTGTAACCGCTTTTTCCATAACTTCGTTCTGTCCACGCCGAGAATACTCAGTTCCAAATGCCGCAACTGACGTGAAGCCGCCGGACGTTAGCAGTAACCAATCCCAAAATCACGAACATAGTATGAGGAAATATCTAATTGTTTTAGCGATTATTTTTACGTCCTGTAAACAAGATGGAAAAATAGATGAAAAAAAGCATAAAATCATTTCACCAAAAAAAGAAGTATCGATTTTAGAAAATGATATTTACGACGTAATAAACTCTCTAAGTGGTTGTAACTGGAATCACCCACTATATTATAGCGAATATGATTATTCTGATTTCCGTGAGTTAAATAGTATTTTGTGGGATAACCATAAAGTGGATTCAATTTTCACATTAGATGATTTAAAATTTATGAGTAAACAAATGAAAGAAGCTCAAAATTTTAAGTTCAATATTAAATTATTCAATTGCAAACGAATTATTCCAACCGACACTTTAAAAGAAATGATTGCCTATAATAAAACTGAAAAAGCTTTATGGAAAACTCTTTATCAAAAATATGGAAAAAAAGCATCTATATGTAAATTGGGTCGTCCATTATTCTCCTTAAATAAACAATATGTAATATTTACAAGGTTTTACTTAGTTGCACCGGACGTTAATGGAAAGGCTATGGAAGTTTTCAAGAAAGTAAATGAAAAATGGGAATTGATATATTCGATTCCACTTTATGCATAAATTTGGCTACTGCTAACAGCGGTTTCACGCAATTGCTACTTTCCTTGTAAAATGAACTTCTTTTTTCCATAACTTCGTTTTGTCCAGCCGAGAATACTCAGTTCCAAACGCCGCAACTGACGTGAAGCCGCCGGACGTTACCGGCAAGACAGGCGCCACGGCCCAAAATCACGATGAAAAACAACATTATCACATACTACGATTTAAATGATTTAGTCGAATCAGATTCTGAAAATACCGGCATAAGGCACTCTGCAGAATTATTTTTAAGTGCAATGCTTGACTGGCCAACTTTTAACCTGGAAAATATTTCGCAATTTATAACAGAACTTGAAAATTACTTTGGCAAACCTTTAACCCGAGAGCAAATAGCTGCTAAGAAACTTGAATATGATGATGTTAGTGTTTGGCGTAATGAATCTGGATATGCAATTTCGGAAATGATAAGTATTGCAGAAACATCGATGAAAGAAACAAATTTCGAGAAAATAGTAACGATGATTTTGAGTCATTACGAATCGAAACTGAATTAATTATGTCCTGCCGGTAACAGCGGTTTCACGCAATTGCTACTTTTCGTGTAAAATGAACTTCTTTTTTCCATAACTTCGTTCTGTCCAGCCGAGAATACTCAGTTCCAAATGCCGCAACTGACGTGAAGCCG
>JAIXXU010000215.1 GCA_027490595.1 Pseudomonadota bacterium | reverse complement strand
TTTTACTCAAATTGAACTTAAAATCGCGAAAAGAATCATTTCTTCAGCAATTAGCGATCTTGAAAAAGCTTGGGCTCCAGTTTTTCCCATTACTATTAATTACTCAAGAACTGAAATCAATCCACAATTCGTAGCCGTTGTTCCGCCAAGTGATGTCGTGATTTCCACCACATTTCATATTGAGTTTGAAAAAATAAGTGGCTCTATTAATCTTGCTATTCCCTATTCAACTCTAGAACCCATAAAATCAAAACTAAGTGTTGGATTTCAAAATGAACAACTTGAGGTTGATCACATCTGGATTAATCGTATTAAAACCCAACTTATGAATACAAACGTTAATGTTAACGTTGTTTTAGGTGACTGTTGGCTGACTACAAGAGAACTAATGGAGCTTTCTCCGGGGGACATTTTAATTCTTGAAAAAGATGCTCACAATTATTTGGATGTTCTTGTAGAAGGAATCTCAAAATTCAAAGGTTCTCCTGGAGTTGTTCGAGGAAATAAAGCAATTAAAATAACAGAAATCAATGGAGAACAATCATGACAAACGAATCTGCAAATGAATTCTTACAAAGTGAAAATATCAGCAATGAAAATACAAATGAGATTAAAGGAATAGACTTTTCGAAGATGAAAATGGTTCTTGATGTTCCTCTTAAAGTTTCTGTAGAACTAGGGCGTACAAAACTTCTTGTGAATGACCTTTTGCAGCTTGGGCAAGGGTCTGTCATTGAACTTGACAAAATGGCTGGAGAGCCCATGGAAATTTTTGTTAACGATAAACTTGTGGCCATGGGGGAAGTTGTCGTGGTAAATGAAAAATTTGGCGTACGGTTAACAGACGTGATGAGTGGGATCGGTTTCGAAGAAAACCGCCAAAAGGAAATCATCTAAACAGGAATTAAACCATTCCAAAATTGTGAGGCATGCCTTAATGACAAAAATTTATTTTAAAATTTTTATGTTTTCTTTTTTGTTAACTATTGCAAATAGTAACGCTCAGACTATCAATACTTATCCTACGACACCAATAGAAAACTCGAATAATTATACTCAAAAAATTACTTCGTTTAACAATGATAAAAACTCTCTCGGAAACCAAGATTTGCAATTTAAAACTCCAATTATTAATAGTGTTGAAGAAAAAGCAATTGATGAAAAAATCAAAGAAATACAAAAACCAAGCGCAACTATCAATAATGATATAAATTTTCATAACGAAAATAACTCTACAACTGAAATAAAAACTACGTCTCCAGAAATAAAGAACTTAGTAAACGAAACAAAAAATGAACCTAACCTTTGGCAGCAAGCTTCTCTAGCAATAGGTTTTGTCTCTGGCCTTGGATTACTAGCATTTTTATTTTTAAGAATTCGGCATAAAAATTCAGGAACAACAGATAAAGAACTTAAAAACATTGAAATGGTTTCTTCACTTTCTATCAGCCCTAAAAGACAAATTATGATTTTAAGAATAAAAGACAAAGAAATTATTATTGCTAACACAGAGCATGGAATTCAGCCACTCGGTGAGCTCTCAGAACATAAAGAACAACTCACAGAAAAAGTCACCGAAATTAAGCTGCCAAAATTAAAAGAAAGAATTGATTCTGTAACTCAAGATAATTCCGAGAAAGAAATTACTCAAAAAAAGTCTGAAATTCTATTAAATGCTATAAGAAAAATGGAGTCAAATTCAATCAAAAAACAAGAAAAAGAAATACCAAATGAAGGGCATAATTTGTTTCCAAAATACTATTCTCAAGCTTTTGAACAAGAAGCTAAGAAAGAAATAAACAAAGAAGAAACCTCTGAAGAATCAATAGATAACGTCACAAAAATGATCCGTGAAAAACTAAAATCAATGAAACCATTAAATTAAAAATTAAAATAATCGGAGATTAAGAAAATATGTATAGTTGTCTAGCAAGAAGGCTTTGTCTTATTTTCTTATTTATAGGGTTTCTATTTATAACTTTTCACAGCTATGCGGCGTCCCCATCTCCTGCTTTTTCTTTAAATATTGCTAATGGCGATCGCCCAGACGATTTCACACCTGCTATCAAAATTGTTGCGGTCTTAACTTTATTTACGTTTGGACCTGCATTGTTATTACTGATGAGCTCATTTACCCGAATTATTATAGTATTGTCTTTTGTTCGCCAAGCGATTGGTATACCTACAATGCCTCCAAATCAAGTTCTGATCGGCCTTTCATTATTTCTCACCTATTTTGTTATGTCTCCCACAATAAATAATATCTACGACCACGCTTTAGTGCCCTATATGAATAAAGAAATTAGCACCGAAAAAGCCTTGGAAATAAGCCAAGAACCACTCAAAACATTTATGCTTGCTCAAACAAGAACTCCCGAGTTAGCTCTTTTTTTTAAGTTAAGCCGTCTTCCTGAGCCAAAGACAAAAAACGACATTCCTTTGAGAGTCATCATTCCAGCTTTTGTTATCAGCGAACTAAAAATTGCCTTTCAAATTGGATTTTTAGTTTTTCTCCCCTTCATTGTAATCGACATGATTGTGAGCAGCGTTCTCATGGCTATGGGAATGATGATGCTACCTCCAACAGTTGTCAGCCTGCCATTAAAAATAATCTTGTTTGTCATTGTTGATGGATGGAATTTGCTTGCTGGTTCTTTAGTACAAAGTTTTATTTGAGGTAATTAGCAATGACAGGTCAACAAATCATAGACATCATCACAGGCGCCATTAGTGTTATGATTCAAATATCTCTTCCCTTTTTAGGTACCGCTCTTGTCGTTGGACTTATTATCAGCGTGTTCCAAGCAGCAACGCAAATCAACGAATCAACATTAAGCTTTTTACCCAAAATAGCTGCAATTATTCTTGTACTCACCATCCTTTCTCCTTGGATGGTAGTAAAAATACATGATTATACCAAACAACTTTACGAAAAAATACCTGAGATTGGCAGAACAAAATAAATGGATATTTTATCTTCAGTACAATTTCAGAATTTAAACTGGCCTCTCATTGCAATGTGTTTTTTGAGAATTGCTACGTTGTTTTTTATTCTTCCAATATTTGGAGACCAAGCCGTTCCTGTTCGCATTCGCATTGCACTAAGTCTCGCATTTACGTTCTTTTGTTACCCAGTAGTAGTAACTTTTATAAAAAATAATTTTTTCTCCCCCCACTGGAATGCAATTACAATACTAACTACAACTCTAAAAGAACTACTTTTTGCTGTATGTGTTGGTTATAGCGCACGCCTCATTTTTTTTGGCACCTCAGTTGCCGCACATGTTGCGGGAATTAGCATGGGATTTCAAGCTGCTACAATGCTAAATCCTACTTTAAATGAACAAGAATCTGCATATGCTGAATTTAAAAACTGGATTATTCTTGTTCTACTTGTCAGTCTCAATGTTCACCATGTATTTATTGAAGCTATTGTGAATTCATTTCACGACATCCCAATCGGCCCCTCAGCTAAACCATTAAGTATAGCAAAAATGTCTATAAATATTGCTCAAGAAGCATTTGTTTTAGGATTAAGACTTGCAGCACCAATTATTACAGTACAAATTCTTATTAATATTTCACTAGGACTGTTAAATAGAATACTTCCATCCTTAAATGCACTTGCTATGGGCTTCCCTCTAAGTTTTACACTGAGCATCTTCGTTATTTTGATTGGAACATCATCTTTTGTATCCATTGTTTCTACACAGGGATTTCAAAAACAATTAGCATGGCTTGAAACCTCACAAAGAATTTTTAAAGAAAATAAATGATATGGAACAACGTGACGAAACCAGTTCTGAAGACAAAACAGAAGAAGCATCTGATGAAAAAAGGAGGCAATTTCGCGAAGAGGGGAATCTACCTAGTTCACGAGAAATTGTAGCCGCATCAACTTTAGTTTTCTTTACAATATATTTTTATTTTAACAGTAAAAATTTAATTAACAATTTAAGTCTTTCTTTCAAAAGAGCCTGGACAACAAACCCCTTTCAAATTGAAGCAGATAAAATTCTAGCTGTTGTTTATTATGTAACAGCTCCTGTATTACTAAATATTTGTATGATTTTAGTCATTTCACTTATATTTCCTTTACTTATTGGACTTGTTTTTAGCAAATTTAACTTCACAACTAAAAAATTAACATTTAATTTGGAAAAATTAAATCCTATCTCTGGTATACAAAGAATGATAGGAATGAACTCTTTTATAGAAACCATAAAAATAATTACAAAATTCACTGCAATACTTTTTTTTATATACATTATTTTAAAGAAAGAAATACTTTTTTCTCATAAATATTATTT
>JAIXXU010000172.1 GCA_027490595.1 Pseudomonadota bacterium | reverse complement strand
CTTTCTCCCTATTTTGATCACAAGGCTTGGTACGTCATTTCATTAGGGAACGTGGCAGTAGGATTAATGACCGCAAGTACCACTGACGATAATACCGGATTGCCGTTTGAATATAGCGCACAATTTGTAACTAGAGTTGGAGTCTCGCCTCTTTTGGCTCTCGTAAAAGGAACCTGGAAGCTTAACACCAATAACAAACCCACATTGACACAACTCGTCTCAACCGAAAACGAAAGTGGCATTATCCTTAGACACAAAGGTGATTTCACTCCATCATCTGATACGCCGAAAGATCGCACACAAATTTTTCTGCAAAATTTATTCCCGTTTAACTTTCCTCAAAACCTTTATCAAAAAACTTCCAAAGAAAACGGAACTGCTTCTTTGTTTTTTTTAGCAAACAAAACAAATCACCCTGAAACTATTTTTATTCCATTATTTGGCTTAACAATTCAAAGCAAAAACATATGGGCCCAATATGCTTCCGATCGATTTTTGGAAAAAGCAACAGTCCCTATTTCAGAAACAGCCGCACTGTCATTCAAACGAATTACTGAAGAAGAATATGCAAAACAGGCAGAGACTATCTCGACAACCCTTCTTGACTTTGGATGGCTGTCCTCACTTTCCACCATGCCGAACGAACTGGAATTATTTAAACGCTCTATTTCTCTCTGCGAAACAGAAACAGATAGTCTAAATAAAATACTCATTTCTAAAATTCCGCAAAGCTCATATTTATCCTACAGAAAGTTGGTTAATCTAGCTCGTTTTTGCAAATCGTTAAATCAAAAAATTTCCCAAACCCAATCCTCATCTAACGAACAACAACTCACTACCATTGGAACTGAATGGAAAAAATTAATCAAAGAAGAAAGATTAGAACTCCCCTACTCAATTACCGAATCACCTGACCTAACCGTTTTTTATAACGACTCCATTGCTTTCTTATGGCCAAGAATTTCCACTCACTTTATTTACAATTCACTTGAAGAAATCAAAGATAATTTTGACTTGGAAAAAAATAGAAAATCACTTCTAAGTTTGCAATTAAATATTAGCAGCCTTCGACCTCGCTCTGTAGTGAGAGCTGACATCAAACTTATTGAACCTACAATCACATTCCAAACAAACGAAAAGAAAAACACCCCCATTGAGCCAGAAGCCATTCGCTCCTTGGAAGAACTCAATACGACGACTTTCAAATCTTACTATTTAAATGGTCAATTCTTCGCACAAAATAGCAATCTTGACCTAGGACCCATCTGCGATAAAACACAGGGACAGGTAGGTATTGATTTAGGAGATGGCCCCAGCATTATTGTAAATTCCCCGCAAGTAAGAGGAACATGGGATACAAACACCAGAATCCTTTTAGCAAGACAATTTGCAATGAAATCCACATTATCAAAAAGCTGCCATAAAATATTCTTCAAAGTTCCCAAATCATTCCGACTTCTTGTTCAAAATGAAATTGATGAATTTGAAAACAGCACTCTCAGCAAAGACAATAAAATTTTGCTTTCTAATAATGTACAGAAAAAAATCCTAGTGATGCCAGGAAAATACAGACTAACTACCAACTCACTCATTACGGGAGAAACAATTACCGCTCACGAGTTTGTGGTGGAACCTTCTACAAACACTATTGTGAATGCAAATTCTAAGTAGAGAGGAAGAAAAAAACCATCATAAAAGGTGGTGGGTCGGGAGGGACTTGAACCCCCATATCGTCTCGTTATGAGCGAGCTGCCGTCACCATTTAGCTACCGACCCTTGAAGTGAAACTATAGATACCGTTTTTTTTTGAAGATATCAAATGAAAAAGCAGGACTATTGTCCAATAGGGCACATTTTCGTCAAGAAAGCTCTTTAATATTTGAAAAAAAACTTGAGTTTTTATATTTCCTGAGCAAGATTCTTACCAAAACCTTGCCTACAGCAGCAATCGGAACTGCCAACAAAACTCCATAAAAACCGAACCAAAATCCAAAACATATAACAGATAAAATCACAAGAAAAGGATGAATACCTGAGAACTTGCCCATAATACGCGGCGTAATCACAAGACTATCCAGCGCCTGAACAAAAAGGAAGGCTGTCACAACAGCAATAATTAAGTTGTTGTCAGCTCGATTCACAACAAGTAGAAAAAAACACAAAAAACTTCCTAAAAACGTGTCCATATAAGGAACTATCCTGGAAATACCAATCATAAAACCTGCAGCAATTGCGGTGGGCAAACCAGCAATAAATAAAGCCGTAGAATAAAGACAGCATAAAATAGAAATAACCAGAAGCTGACCTAAAATCACAGACTTTAATTTTCTATCTACTTCTTTAATAATTTTTAGAAACGATGGCTTGATAGATAAGGGCACTAAATTTAGAATTTGTTCACAAATTTTCCCAAAATCACGCATGATAAAATAAAGTAAGATAGGCGTAATAAAAAAAGCAAAAATGGTAGAAAGCACAAATTTTGTACTAGACTCTATACGAGCTAAAAGATTTTCAAAAATATTCGTTGTTTTCCCTGTAAGCACATCTGAAAAGTGAACATTTGTCTTGAAATGTTGACCAGTAATCTCTGAAGCAATCCGCATCATTTTAGGAAAAAGCATAGTTTCTAGATAGGACTTAAACTCAGGAAGCATGTGAGATAAAGTAGAAATTTGCGAATACAAAATAGGAGTCACAATCCACAACACAATAGTTAAAACTAGCATCAACAAGGTAACAACAACGAAAGTAGAGACACTTCTTTCTATTTTTTTAGATTCAAAAAATAAAAGAAGAGGATTAAAAAGATACGCTACAAGAGCGGATAGAATAATGGGGCCAATGATGGCCTGAAAAAATAAAAATAAAGAAAAAAGAAATAAAAAAAAGCAAAAAACAAAGATGGTATTTTTATGTTGCATCATAGATTGTCTATACACGCCTCACTTCAGTGTAGTATGCCACTCGTGTTAGTATCGTATCATAAGAGGCGAGTGCTAAATTCCTCAAAGATGTTAGTTTTGAGAGCTTGATAAACATCAAAGTCATGCGTCTCCTACAAGTTTACTTTTTCCCGAAATGGAAGCATATGGACACTGTTTTTAAACCCTGCAGCAAAATATATTACCTTCTTTTTTTTACTCTGTTTCTTCAACCAAACCAAGCCCATGCTAGTGATGATAACAAAGTAGAAAAAGAACCCCAGGCAAAAATTGTCGTTGAAAATTTTGCACCAAGCTTCCGTTCTGGTCACAATCTATCTCTTTTCTTTTCTGCAGAAAACATGTCATGGACAATTTCACAACCCTCATCAAGCTCTAACCCTGACGGCACTATTCTCTCGACAAGCGGCACAAAAATTATCCCCAGCTACCAAGGCCGTTATACCTATCACATCAATATGTTATCAGGATTTGGTTTTTTTATCGGCTCAACAATCGGTTTTCTAGGCTCAGGAGGATCCTATGGCTCTAACGACAGCTTCTATCCAGGGCCAGGATTTATGTTTCCAAGCGCACTTGGGGGTCTTGTGCAAAATTTATCTCAAAGTGTGCGTTTGAAGTTGGGCGTAGAATACGGAGCTACATGGTATCCACAGATGAAAGCTAACACCGTTGCTGGACATCGCAGAGAACTCAATCCCACTCTTGATACATTGAGCATTTTTCTTTGCGAAGATAACGTAATTTCTCATAATATCGCTATATCTTTAGGTCTCGTGTATCGACAAAT
>JAIXXU010000126.1 GCA_027490595.1 Pseudomonadota bacterium | reverse complement strand
TTTTAACCAGTGAAATAGTAAACTTGTGATTGATAAGGTAAGCGGGGAGAAAAGAACGTCAAGGCAAAAAAGAAAAAAAATACTAAGGCAAGTGTTTATCAGCTTTTTGAAGAACATCATTCACAACATCAGAGGCTTTCTGCTCAGTTTTGTGCGCTGAGGTAAAAATAATGTCCCTTATTTGATGAACAAGAGAATTGTCCACTAGATAATAGTAACCCAAATCATACAATTTTTTACCATGCTCACCGATGGGCGTCGAAAATAAAAACAGCCACAAAATTCCAAAGACTACAAAAGCAAGAAAACTACGAATCATAAACCAACCTCCCAAAAAGTTGAGAAGAATAACCAAATCACACTCATTTTGGAACAAAAAGGCCGTCAGTCTTATTGCACTTGTAAAATAATTGCTGATTGGTTGCCATCACGCTCTACCAGTAAAAAAAGAGCTCCTGACCCAGACTTCTTGGTATCATCAAGAAGCTTACTCACATCCCCAAGTGAACTCACATCTTTTTTATTGATTTGAAGAATAACGTCTCCTGATTGCAAGCCTGCCATTTCTGCCAAAGAATTTGCTTCTACTCTCTCAATTTGAACACCTTGGCCATTTTTAGGTTTGTCTGAAGAAAGTAAAATTCCATACTTCATTCTTAATTCACTCTCAAGCCTTGGGCTTTGAGATTGATTTTTCTCAGATTTATCAAAGGTATGAGTTGGAGCTTCAGCAACATTTGCTATCAACATTTTTTGTTGATTATTTCTTAAAATGCCAAGCTTAATTGAAGTTCCTGGCTTTAAAAACATAATTTGAGACTGTATTTCCGAAGGGGAATGAACAACAGCTCCATTAATAGTATGAATAATATCATAGGGACGCAAACCTGCCTTTGCAGCTGGACTACCAGGAAGGACTCGCATCACAAGACCACCTTCAATATTTGAATCAATTTTCATTTCTTTCAAGGCTTTTGCCCCAAGCTTTGTCACATCATAAAGCTCAATGCCCAAGTATGCTTGAGTCACTTTTCCATTATTGATGAGAGAATCGGCTACAAGTCGAATGGTATTAGATGGAATAGCAAAGCCAATTCCCACGCTGGTTCCGTTTTTGGAGAAGATTGCCGTATTCATCCCAACAGCTTGCCCATCTATACCCACGAGAGGACCACCGGAATTTCCAGGGTTGATGGGGGCATCGGTTTGGATAAAGCTATTTGGGCCATTTAATCCAAGGACATCGCCAGAACGTTTGACAGCGCTGACAACACCCATTGTTAAGGTTTGAGGAAGTTCGAAAGGAGCACCTAAAGCTACTACCCAATCTCCTACTTCTACTTTGTCAGAATCCGCTAAACTCAACTGCTTCAAAGAAGCATTAGGCTTAAAGTCAATAAGCTTTAAAACGGCAATGTCGAGATTTTTTGCTGTTCCTACTACTTTTGCGTTGTATTTATGATTGTCAAAGGTGGTCACCGAAATTTTTTCAGCCCCATCAATCACATGATTGTTAGTAATGGCATAGCCATTGCTCAAATCTACAAAAAATCCAGAGCCAGCATCCGTTTCGATTCCTTGTTGACGCCTCCCGCGGGGAAATGGCGAACCCCCACCAAACTCTGGAGGGATAAAGGGGAAAAAGAAATCTTCCCCAATTTGCTGTTGATTCACCGTCACCTTTTTTTCAGCAATAATCATAATTAAAGCAGGCCGAGTTTCCTTAGCCAAATTAGAAAAAACTCTAGAAAAAGAACGCAAAAAAGCCACGTCTGGACTTGCAGCAGAGGATGGCCCCGCGGATGCCGGTAACTTATAAGTAGCAGCCTGAGCACTGAGAACATCTCTAATTTTTGTGAGCTCTTGTGGAAAAAACATAATCACGCCAGCAGAAATCACGCCGAAGAGGGCCGCTGTTGAAACCCCAGCAACCATAAAACGACGAGCTTTTTGACCTAACTGACTAGCAAAATTAGTTGAACGAGAATTGATAGGCATAAAAATAATCCCCCGGTTAAAAATGGTTCATGTTGCCAGTAATATAACTATGACTTTATCAAGAATCAAAGCCCCGTGGTAATATCAATTTAGTATTGTCATAGATTTTTCATCATCAATTTAACAACAGGGGTAGTCCATGCAGACCTTGCGAGTGGAAACGTGTACCTTTAAAAAAATTGCAGTTTTAGGGGCAGGAGTGATGGGCGCTCAAATTGCTGCACATTTCGCAAATGCCCACATTAGTGTCACTCTATTTGATTTACCGAGTGAAGGTGAGTCAAGAAATAAAATTGTGATTGAAGCCCTCAATTCTCTAAAAAAGATGGAACCTTCACCTTTGGTTTCCATAAAATCTTTGAATTATATTACACCCGCTAATTATGATAATAACTTAATCGATCTCAAAAACTGCGATCTTATTATAGAAGCCATTAGCGAACGCATGGATATCAAACAAAACTTATTCAAAAAAATTGAGCCTTACCTATCAAATACTTGTATTTTAGCTTCCAACACATCGGGACTATCTATCACTGAACTGGCAAAACTATTTGAACCACAACTGGCTACAAGGTTTTGCGGAATTCACTTCTTTAACCCACCTCGGTACATGCCCTTGGTGGAGGTTATCCCACACGCAAACACAAGCACTGCTGTTTTAAATGACCTTGAAGAATTCCTCACAAGCCACATAGGAAAAGGTGTCATCAGAGCCAAAGACACTCCAAACTTTATTGCCAATAGGATTGGCGTCTTTTCCCTCCTTTCAACTATATTTCATGCCAAGAAATTTGGTTTAAATTATGAAACTGCAGATGCCTTGACTGGAAGTTTTCTGGGAAGACCCAAAAGCGCTACATTTAGGACCCTTGATGTTGTTGGTTTAGATACTCTTGACCATGTCATCAAAACTATGGAGACATCCCTCAAAGCTGACTCTTGGTCATTTCTCTACAAAACCCCTGATGATATTGCGCATCTTTTAAACTGCCACCATTTTGGCCAAAAAACAGGAAAGGGATTTTTTCAAAAAAAAGGGAAAGACATTTTGGTATTTGACTTTGAGACCAAAAGTTACAGAACAATTGATGTAAAAACTGATCCTGAAGTTGTAAAAATTTTAACCATGAAATCTCCTTCTGAAAAATTTCGTTGCTTGATAAATTCTTCTCTCCCACAAGCAAAATTTATATGGTGTTTGTATCGTGATTTATTTCATTATTGTTCCGTAAATTTGGCAAGTATTGCCCATAGTGCTCGTGAAGTTGATCTCGCTCTTCGCTGGGGATTTGGTTGGGAAAAGGGGCCATTTGAGATCTGGCAAGATATTGGTTGGCAAGAAGTTACATTACAAATACATAAAGAAATTGAAAACAAATTCACTCTTAGCTCACAACCTCTACCTGATTGGGTTTATGCACAAACAGCAGTTCATAAAGAGACGGGAAGTTTTTCAGCCTATTCTCTAAAATTTGAGCCCGCTTCAACATTATCTGTGTACAAAAGACAGCTTTGGCCAGAACCTAATCTGGAAAACAAGAATTTACCTGGAAAAACAATTTTTGAAACCGAAGGATTTCGCCTTTGGACACTTGATGACGAGGTATGTATAGCTTCTTTTAAAAGCAAAATGCACGCAATTGGAAAAGACATCTTAAATGGACTTTTAGAAAGCATTAGCATCGCTGAAAAAAACTACAAGGGACTCATCTTATGGCAACCCAAAGCTCCATTTAGCGCAGGCGCCCATTTGGGAGAAATTGTAAAGTGCTTGGAAAGTAACAACGAAGTTGTATTAAAAGATATGTTATCAAAATTTCAAAAGGTATCCATGGCACTAAAGCAAAGTAGTGTACCCACAATAGCTGCTATACAAGGGCTTGTTCTAGGAGGTGGATGTGAATTCATGATGCACTGCACCAAGACCGTTGCTCACATTGAAAGTTATGTAGGTCTTGTAGAAGCGGGAGTGGGTCTTTTGCCTGCCGGCGGAGGGTGCAAAGAGTTTGTTTTAAGAGCCTCACAAGAAAGCAAGGGTAATAATCCCTTTCCATTCTTGCAAAAGTACTTTGAAAATATTGCTAAAGCCAAAATATCTAAAAGCGCCGTTGAAGCCAAAGAGTTTGGCTTTTTAAAACCAAGTGATACAATAATATTTAATTCTAATGAACTTTTACATGTTGCTCATAGTGAAATTAATAATCTTTATGAATCTTGTTATAGACCCTTTCCAACAGCAATAGATATTGTAGCAGGGGGAAGGGATAGTGTTGCCACACTTCAAACGCAATTAGTGAATTTAAAAGAAGGACAATTTATTTCTGAACATGACTTTGAAGTTACAATGCGAATTGCAAATATTTTTGGGGGTGGAAATATTGATGGCGGAACCTTAATCTCTGAAAATTGGCTTTTAGAATTAGAATCTAAATATTTCTTGGAGCTTTTGGCTCTTCCAAAAACACATGAAAGAATCAAATATATGCTTGCCAATGGAAAACCTCTTAGAAATTAAATAAGAAAGGCATTTTAAAATGACTAAAATAATTCAAGACGCCTATATTTGCGCTGCAACGAGAACTCCCATTGGCAAAGCTCCTAAAGGAACATTTAAACACACTCGACCAGACGATCTATTAGCTCATGTTCTGAAAGGAATTTATGAATCTACGCCTTCCCTAGATTTAAACATGATTGGTGACGTCATTATAGGATGCGCTATGCCCGAAGCCGAACAAGGTATGAATGTAGCCAGACTCGCTCTTTTGATGGCTGGTTATCCTCATACCGTACCTGGAATTACCATCAATCGGTTTTGTTCTTCAGGTCTTCAAGCAGTCGCAATGGCTGCAGATAAGATACGATTAGGTGAGGAAGATCTCATGATCGCTGGGGGTACCGAAAGCATGAGTTTAATTCCTATGATGGGAAATAAAGTTGTGATGAATCCAGGTATTTTCAAAGAGGAACATTTGGCAATTGCCTATGGCATGGGATTAACTGCAGAAAAAGTTGCGCAAAAGTGGAAAATATCTCGTGAAGAACAAGATAAATTTGCTCTCTTCAGCCACAAAAAAGCATGCAATGCAATACTAGAAGGACAATTTAGTGAAGAAATTAAACCCTATTTAGTGAATGAATACTCTCCTGGCGCCAGTGGTAGTGTTGTCACAAAAAGTCTAATAGTTAACTGGGATGAAGGACCCCGTCCAGATTCTACTTTTGAAGCCCTCAGCAAATTAAAGGCTGTATTTTCTCAAAATGGTTCTGTCACAGCTGGAAATAGTTCCCAAATGAGTGATGGTGCGGCAGCTCTTCTTCTGGCAAGCGAAAAAGCTGTGCAAAAATTTAACCTGAAACCTTTGGCGAAGTTTTTAGGTTATGCCGTAGCTGGTGTTCCTCCAGAAATCATGGGGATTGGTCCTATCGAAGCCATACCAAAAGTTTTAAAAAGAACAGGGCTGAGTTTAAAAGATATCGACTGGATTGAATTAAATGAAGCCTTTGCCGCTCAAGCGTTAGCAGTCATGCAACAGCTTGACCTTGACCCCTCTATTGTAAATCCCTTGGGAGGCGCTATTGCGTTAGGACATCCACTAGGAGCAACTGGGGCTATTCGAACGGCAACGCTTTTGCATGGATTAAAAAGACATAAAAAGAAATATGGTATAGTGACAATGTGTATCGGCAGCGGAATGGGTGCAGCAGCTGTTTTTGAAAATTTAAGCTAGGTATACTTTTATGGAAGCGTTCTATATTTTGATACACAAAAATAATTTAAAACAAATTCTATTTTTCGTGAAAGATTCTGAACTCCCAAAAATAAATTTAGCACAATCCTCTGCACAAAAATTTTCTGAAGAGAATAATTTTCAAAGACATGAAAAATTTGATTGGCACATCAATAAAAAACATCCTCAATGTTTTTTATTTGAATCCCAGAATAAAAATATTGATTTCTTCACCAATATTGATAAAACTCAATGGCTATCTTTTCCTCTGGCTATTCAAAAACTTACCGATGGCAAGCAAAAAAACTTTATTCAGCTTGCTGTTCAATATCTTTCTTACGGGTGTATTGACGACTCAGTTATTGCGGCAGACTATGACGAAAAATTTATCCGCGAGCTGGGTCAATAGTTTTTAATTTGTTCGACTTTGTATGTTTTAAAGGAATAATATGAATAAGGAAGCCTAAAATGTTATTGAAAAAGTTATCGATCGTTCTTATTTCTTTCTTTTTTTTAGGAGAATCTGCCATGGCCTCTAACTTGGAAAAAGCAAAAGATGCTTTTAATCAATTTGATATAAATCACCTTAATTTAGTTGAAGAGTTTTACGATAAAGACGCCGTTTTTCAAGATCCCATTCATCAACTAAAAGGAACAAAAGCAATACGCTCTTACTATGAAGGTCTGTATAAAAATGTTGAAGCCATTCGATTTGAATTCAAAAATACTTCTGAAGCAGGAGATCTTGTCACCCTTGAGTGGACTATGCATTTGAAAACTCCTGTCATAAATTCCAACAACGAATTCACAGTGGACGGTGTTTCTATTCTTACTTTTAAAGAACAAAGTGGAAAAGTTACTTTTCACAGAGATTATTTTGATATGGGAGCATTTGTTTATGAGAAAATTCCAATTTTGGGTTCAATGGTAAGATTTATAAAGAAAAAAATGGCTGGTCCTGTCAAATAAAAACATAAAAAAAACCCAGCGATGGATGAATAAAGTATCTAATAAATTTTTTATTACAAGAAAGATATGAAAATATTATGAAGATAGCAGTAATAGGTTCAGGAATAAGCGGATTATCCTCTGCTTGGATACTGAGCCATCATCATGAAATTCATCTGTATGAAGCTGGGAGTCGACTGGGGGGTCATGCACATACCGTTCAGGCAGATGGACAACAAATGGATATTGGGTTCCTCGTATACAATGAGTTGACTTACCCAAGACTCACAAAACTTTTTAATCATCTTGGTGTAGAAACTATTGCATCTGACATGTCGCTGTCTATTCAAGCTAAACACAAAAAACTGGAATGGAACGGTACCAGCCTAAACACGGTATTTAGCCAAAGACAAAACATTGTCAAACCATCGTTTTATAAAATGCTTTTAGAAATTATCCGCTTTCACAAAGAAGCGAAATCATACCTTGAAGAGGCCAAAAAAAATAATTGGACTCTGAGGGATTTGTTTTCTGTAAAGAAATACTCTGCTTCATTTTACCATGACTATATGCTCCCCATGGGTGCAGCAATATGGTCAACTCCTGAAGAAAAAATGCTTGATTTTCCTGCAGCCTCGTTTCTTAATTTCTGCTTCAACCACCGATTGTTACAAGTAAACGACAGACCCGTTTGGCGCACAGTGAAAGATGGCTCACAAGAATATGTAAAAAAAATAAGTAAACCTATTCATCATATATTTTTAAATTCTCCTGTATCAAAAGTTATCAGACAAAATGGCGAAATTCTTGTTTATTCTAATGAGCAATGTGTGAAATATGACAAAGTGATTATGGCCACCCACGCACCTACAACCCTTGAACTATTAAAAACCGATAATTCTAAGGAAATTGAGGTTCTTTCAAAATTTAAATACCAAAAAAATAATATTTTTCTTCACAACTCTGATGATGTGATGCCCAAAACTAAGCGGTGTTGGGCTGCTTGGAATGTGCAAACCAGTCAGAAAAAAGATCAAAAACCAGAGGTCGAACTTAGTTATTATCTCAACAAATTGCAGCCTTGGATCAAAAACAAAAACTACTTTGCAACTCTAAATCCTAAGACTCAAATAAATAATCCAATTTTAACAGAATGTTTTGAGCACCCTATTTTTAACTTAGAAGCCATTCAGGCCCAAGAACATTTAAAGTCAATTCAAGGTGTTGGTGGTATTTATTATGTTGGTGCGTGGACAGGCTATGGATTTCATGAAGATGGTCTTAAAAGTGCTGTGGAAGTTTGTGAATTATTAGGAAGTACAACACCCTGGAGTGTTGAATGATCGAAATTGCGAAGGGTTGGGTTTCACATTCCAGGACTGGGAATATTAAAAATTCATTTAAATACCCTGTTTTTTATTTTCGCTTTGACATAAAATCCGAAAATTCTGTGAAAACTTTTCTTGCAAAAAAATTCCCATTTTTTGCCATCGATAAAAAATGTTACCTGTCAGGAGATGGGCAACACCGTTTGGACTCAGAACTGAGAGAGTTTTTGCTAACAAATTTTGACTTTGTTCCTGATTCAGTACAGCTGCAAACAATACCTAAAATATTTGGATATTGTTTTAATCCCATTAGTTTCTGGTTCTGTTATCAAAACAAAAAACTTATGGCAGTTCTATGTGAAGTGAACAATACCTTTGGCGAGAGGCACTTTTATTGGATAAATGATGAGTCTCTTGAGCGCAAGGAATGGAGCTCCACTAAAAAACAATTTCATGTATCGCCTTTTTTCCCGGTAAAAGGCAGCTATAAATTCAAGTTTGTAGTCGATGTAAAACACTATAAAATTGATATCAATTACTTTGACGAATCTGGGGAACTACTTTTATCCACTTGGGTTCAGGGAGAGTATCAACCATTGCGGGAGTTGAACCAACGACGCCTAATTTTGAAATATGGGTGGATTTCACTTATCATCATTTTTCGAATTCACTACCAGGCTCTAAAACTTTGGCTCAAAGGGGCTACATTTCATAAATCACCTAAAAATAGAAAGTCGATGATTACAAAATGAAAACAATTTCATTTCGGGGAAAACTTTTTCTGAACGCACTCAAGAAAACAAAAAATGGAACACTTCAAATTGCCCTACCCGATGGCTCCATAGAAAGTTTTGGCTGCGGAGCTCCCACAATTCCCATATCCATTAAAAGCTGGTCTGCATTTAACCATCTGCTCAATAAAGGAGATATCGGTCTTGCAGAAAAAATTATCCTGCAAGAAATCGAGGTTAAAGAAATTCCTAAATTCATACAGTGGATTTGCGAAAATGAAAATGAAATCAAGTCTGCATTTTATGGCCGATGGATTGCAACTCTTTTTAATCGATTGATTCATATTTTACGCCCAAACAGTCGACGTGGTGCAAAGCGAAATATTGTTGCTCATTACGATATTGGCAATGAATTTTATAAACTGTGGCTTGATCCCAGCATGAGCTACTCAGCTGGAATTTTTTCCGAACAAACAACGTCACTGGAAGACGCTCAGCAAGCCAAATACGATCGCATCATTGATATGTTAGACATAAAATCCTCAGATAAAATACTAGAAATTGGTTGTGGCTGGGGTGGTTTTTTTCAAAGGGCTATTCAACGAACAGGCTGCCATGTGACTGCCATCTTAAACTCTAATGCACAAGAAAAATACTGTTCTGAGATTAGAAAGTCCAAAAATCTCGAAAATAATCTAACAATTTGCAACATGGATTATCGTGACATCAAAGGAACTTTTGACAAAATTGTTTCCATAGAAATGATTGAAGCGGTTGGAGAAAAATTTTGGCCTGTATATTTTGGCAAATTAAGTGAAAATTTGATTACTGGTGGAAAAGCCATGATTCAGGCCATTACAATTCGTGAAGATTTATTTCCACAATATCGCCAAACTCCTGATTTCATACAGCAGTATGTATTTCCTGGGGGAATGCTTTTGACTAACTCTATCATGCGCCAACAAGGAAAAAATGCTGGGCTTAACTTGTGCCACACGTTTGAGTTTGGAACAGATTATGCAGAAACCCTCAAGCATTGGCAAACACGTTTTTTTTCACATCTTGAAGACATTAAAAAAATGGGCCTTGAGGATAGGTTGATTCGTCTATGGGAAGTTTACTTAGGGTATTGTGAAGGAGCTTTCCGGGCAAAAAGGATCAACGTAGGACAATATCTTTATCAAAAAAATTAAATTCTTCGTTACTGACAATTCTTTGCCTGTAAAATTTTGTTCAAAGATTGATTGAGGAAAAGCCTAACGCATACAAAAGTTTCCTCATCAGACTCAATTCCGAGCGTTTCTTTTAGTGCGCAATCATCCCAGCGCAAAATGCTACTAAGTTTTTTTTCTTCGCCCCACAAAAACGGAATGGTAGGAATACCTTGGTCACGCAAATTTTTTATGTTTATTAACTTTTCAGCCAAAGAACTATTGAAGGGTTCTAAACAAACTAGCTTTGAATAATTAGACAGCGTATATTCATGAGAACAATAAATGTTCGCATTGTCTGAAAGCACGTCTCTCAACATTTTGATAGATTGAAACATCTGAGACATAGTACCTTCGAATACACGTCCACAACCACCAGAAAAAATCGTGTCTCCAACAAAAACAATCTCGCATAAATTTTCATCAAAAAACTGATAAACAAGATGGCCAAGTGTATGACCTGGCACACACAAAGCTTTGCCATGCCAGAATGAAAAATGCACCAAATCATTGTGGTTCAAGTAGCAGGTTTGTTCTGGAATACGTCCTTTGTCATAGGCGCTTGCATAAACCTTCACATGAGGGAGCACTGCTTTTATTTCTTCAATACCACCAACATGGTCATGATGATGGTGAGTGATAAAAATTTTTGTCAAATAAAGTTGATGTTTCAAAACAAAGTCGAGCACCAAGGACGCCACGCAAGGATCAAAAACAGCGGCTTCACGAGTAATTTCATCCCACAAAATAAAAATGTAATTGTCGCTGAGAGCTTCGACGATGGTCACTTTAATTTGAGAATTTTTCAACTTTTAAGTCCTAATCATTTTTTCATCAATTATCTTTGTAACACAAGCATCTGACCAAACATTTAAAGATGTTTCAACCATATCTATAATGCTATAAAATGGTAGAATAAGACCTAAAATTTCAATGGGAACATTCATACTGGTGAGCAAGGAAGCTGACAAGAAAAAACAACCCATAGGCACACCTGCATTACCTATCGCTGCTATGGTGGAAATAAAAATCCACATTACCATAGTAGAAAATTCAATTTCAATTCCATAATTTTGCATGAGATAAATTACAGTAGAAAAAATAAAAGCTGCACAACCATTCATATTGATAGACGTACACAAAGGCAATACTAATCTACTAATTTTAGGTGAAACATGAAGCTTTTTTTCCATAGTGTCCATGGTAATTGGCAACGTACCAGCAGAAGACTTTGAAAAAAAAGCAACAGACAAGGCAGGCAACATACCTCTCATCATTGTAAATGGTTTAATTTTATTAAAATAAAGAAATAAAGGTAAAACAATAAATCCCTGAATAACATTGGCAAGAATAATTACAAGCAAATACTGAGCTAGCTTTGTCATTTCTAGCCCACTCTTTAATTTTACCAAAGTTGTTGTAATAAATCCAAAAAGGGCTACGGGGATAACCTTGACAACCATAGAGGTAATGACAAGAAATATTCCATGAGCCCCCTTGAAAAAGTTACTTATGGTTGTTTTACCAGAGTCCTCAGGAATAAAAGAAATGGCCAGCCCTATAAAAATACTGATGAGTAAAACACCCATCACATTATGTTCAATAAAAGGTGCAAAAATATTGGATGGTATAATCGTATTTAAATATCCCATGTAGTTTGGCTGATGCAAAGGTATTTTATGAGGAGTTGCATTTGTACCTAAAGACAAATTATGTGGAGAAATAATGTAATATAAAATACATGCCACACAAGCCGCTATAAGCGTTGTGCTAGCAGTATATATCATCGTTCTTTTCCAGACCCTTTTGATGTGATCATCACCTTTAAAACGAGACAACGTGACAATGATAGAAAGAGAGATTATTGGCAAACTGACACATTTAAAAATTTTGATAAAATTATCAGAAATAACTTGAGCAGATTCAATCAAAATAGAAATATTAAAATAACTACTGACCACACCAAGTATTGTAGCCAACAAATAATAATGAGACATATTCAAATGCTTGAAAAGGGAACGTCTTGATGATTCCTTACTCACAAGGAACTCCAATAATATTAGGTTATTTTAGAGAGAAGCAAAACAATAAATACTTGTGGCAAGGAAGGCTATTCTTTAGTCTTGAGTTTATCTTCATTTTGCTTAAGGTAATCCCGAATGTCATCGGACTTATCCAGTAAACGTAACCACTGTTCCTTGTACAACGTTACAGGAAACCTGCCAAGACCATAAACAGAAAGGCCTCCCTTTTCTCCTATTTTAAATGAAATCTCTTTTGACATTCCAGCTTTTTTGCTACTTTTTAAAGCTTCATTTTCTGCTTTAAGTTTTTCTAATTCTGCTTTCAGATCTAATTGCTGTTCCATAATAAAAACCTCCATAAAAAAAAGGGGCTGCCAAGGCAACCCCAAAAACAAGAAAGTGTAATTAACGCTTCGAGTATTGGTAACGGGCTCTGGCAGATGCCAAACCGTACTTTTTACGCTCTTTGATTCGCGCATCTCGTGTCACAAGCCCTGCAGACTTTAAAACTGAACGTAGCTCAGGATTGAGTCCAAGAAGTGCACGAGTGATACCGTGACGTATAGCGCCAGCTTGACCAGAAAGACCGCCACCAAGAACATTGATATTGAGGCTTACTTTGCCAAGTGTTTGGGTCAATACCAAAGCTTGTTCAACCATCATACGTGATGTGGGGCGCTTGAAGTATTCTTCCAAAGACCTATGGTTTATTGTAATACTACCAGAAGCATTTTCTTCCAAGTAAACGCGAGCAATGGATGTTTTCCGCTTACCCACACCAGTGTAACGTTTTCTTTTCATAAACAAAGAACCTCACTTATTTGTGTTTGGAGTTAAGAGTGCGTTGCGGCAATGGCTGAGGATTTTGAGCTCCGTGAGGATGTTCAGCACCAGAGTAGACCTTTAAATTCGTATAAACTTGATTACCTAAACGAGTGTGAGGCAACATACCTTTTACTGCAATTTCAATCAGACTTTCAGGCTTGATTGCTCGCAATTCACTGGCGGATTGAGTTTTAATTCCACCAAAATATCCAGTATGACGGTGGTAGAGTTTGGTTAGTTCTTTGTTACTAGAGAGCAATACCTTTGAGGCATTGATGACAATCACGTTATCACCCATATCAAGGTGAGGCGTAAATGTTGGCTTGTGTTTGCCACGAAGAATGTAGGCAATTTGTGAAGCAAGACGACCAAGAGTTTGTTCGTTGGCATCAACAACATACCACTTCTTATCAATTTCAGACTCTTTCATAGAGTATGTTTCGTTTTTCATGAGAGCTCCAAATAGATTAACTTTCAAAAGCCGTTCGTACTCCCTCCGTCCGGACGTTTCCCAACGCATGACGACAGACTTCTTCAGAACTAAAGCAGATTTTGGACAAAAGTGGAGCCATTGTCACAAAATTACTGCATAATGCGAAATAGCGTTATAAACACTGGTAAGGAATACGTCAACACGAAAACAAGAATTCCCATAGAAAAACTTACACGTTAAGAATTTTCTTCTAGCAACGCACTGTCTTCTTCATCAAAGAGACGCCCAGCTGTAAGGCAAATAGGAGAAAAAAGATCGTCCTGAGAAACAACCAAATGATTGGCTTTACAAAGTTCAAGAACGGCCATAATGGTCACAATAAGCTCATAACGAGTTGGGCAGGCGACAATAAGATCACGCAAAAAAAGCGAAGAAACTTTGGATAACTTTAGTTTAACTTCAGTCATTTTTTGTTGAATAGTGACTTTCTGCGCTTTCACACTGACTCTTGGCAGGGATTTTATTTGTGAAAAGCGAAGCAAAACTCTTTCAAATGCAATCACGAGATCAAACGCATTGCCCTTGATGGGATGCTCATAGGATGAAAATTCTTCTTCACGCCTTTTGAATTCATGGGATGGAATAATTTCTGCCTGAATTTGGCCAGCTTGCGCCAAAAACTCAGATGCTTTTCTGAGCGCTTCAAATTCTAAAAGCTGTTCCACAAGGGGCTTACGTGGATCTTGTTCTTCTATCTGTTCAAGACTGTTGGGATCTGTGGGCTTATTTTGCAACACGGGAATTAACATGTTGGCTTTGATTTCTATGAGCTGAGCAGCCATAGCGAGATATTCACCGGCTAAATGAAAATCAAGATGAGGCATCTGTTTCAAAAAGCCTAGGAATTGTTCCGTAATCAACACAATAGGGATATTAAAAATATTCAGTTCTTGTGTTTTGATCAGGTACAAAAGTAAGTCCAAGGGACCGTCAAAGTTTTCAAGGCGCAAATGCATAGAAATACCAATTGTCTTAGCGAAGGCAAAATCGTAGAGTACCACAGAAATTGCTTTTTGTGGAAGGTATTTTTATGCAACGCCTAAAATTTTTTATGATTGGTTTTGGCTTTTTTTGGATGTTTTTGTGGGCTGTTATCGGCAGTCTTCTAGGAGCCAAACTAAACCATATTTATGCTACGGGAAGTAATGTTTCTTGGCTTCATTCTGTTGAAAAATCCCTCATTAAAACAGCTCATGCCCACATGAATTCCATGGCTATGACAACTATTTTAATGGGGTTGTGTTTGCCTCCATTGGCAGGATACATTCCAACAAAATGGATAAAATTCACAATCATAAGTCATTTGTTATCCCTACCCTTATTTGGCTTTGGTTTACTCCTAGAAGCTTTTTATCCCACACAAATTGGACAACTATCAATACTATTGTTTGTGAAGTCCATGGGAGCAATTTTATTTATGATAAGTCTAGCTTTATGGTCAGGCTTCTTCTTTTCTAACCTGGTATTAAAAAAAGATGAAACAAAATAGCAATCACGTTTTTTTTATTACAAGACTCTCAGCCATCGGCGACGTGATTATGGCTACTCATATATTAAAAAAACTAGCATTGGATGGTTTTTTTTCTGTTTTCATAACATCAAGAAACAATTTAGAAATTGCTCTTTCTTGTAATTATATTTCTCATTTAATTTGCTATGAAAAAAATGTAGAACCTTCTTTTTTTATCAATAAAAACGAAATTAAATCTGATTTATTTTGGGAAGAAATACACAAACTAAAAGATGCTAAAACTGGCAAATTTATTCATGTTGATTTGCAAAATACAAATAGGAGTCACAGAACCAAAAAGTGGATAAAAAATCATATAAACATTGATAAAAATTACCTCATGCCAAAGCATACTTTAAAGCGGTTTTGCTTGGTTTTAAAAGCATCTTTGGTGAGAAGACAATCGCAAAAAGATAATTTTGCCACAAAAACAAGCAGCCTATATGAAAAACAAATAAAATTCATTGAAACCATATATATAAAAGAAGATATAACCCCAAAGACACCCCTCGTAGAAAAACCTATTTTTTCACTACTTTCTTTTGAAAGTCATAGCAAAAAACCATATATATGCTTTTTTCCGGGAGCAAGTTCCTCGACTAAAACTTGGCCACTGGATAAATTTATTGAGCTGAAAAACTTAATTTTATCAAATACTGACTTTGATGTGATTTGGGCGGGCGGCAAATCTGAAACTCATATGAAAGGTCAAATACAATTAGATACTAGCGGCAGAACTCATGATTATATTGGCATAAGCTCACTATCACAATCAATGTCTTTAATTGCCAACGCTCACTATGTTGTCACCAATGATTCCTTTCCCCTGCATGCAGCCCATGCATTGAATATTCCCTGTTCTGTAATTTTTGGCTCAACCTCTCCATTGTTCGGGTTCTTGCCAAACTCGCCACGAGTTCATCTCTGCTATGCAAACCTCAATTGCAGCCCCTGCAGCCGGCATGGCAAAAGGCCTTGTCGATTCAAAAATCTTCTTTGCATGCAGAAAATACAAGCCCATGAAATTTTTTCCATACTCAAATCAAAACTTGCTTCTTCTGTCAAATCTTAATTTTTAATGCAAATAATACACTGAAATTTCTTTAAGAATTTCCGAATAAAAATCAATAACAATGTTTAAGGATGAGCCCCCAACTTAGGGCATAGAAAGCGGAGCCGGCATGCTAACTGGCAATAAAAAATTTTCCATTCCAGTTCTGATTTTTGTAGCTTTTTTTCAAAACAACGCCAATGCCATTTCTCGAAATACCGAACATTATTTTGGAACACGTCCTGGAAGCTCATCTCCATGTGCACCACAACTTGATAACGCTCCCCTAAGACTCACAATTACCCGAGCAACAGAAGAAGAACATAGCTACCTTGTTTCTTGGCAGCTTGACGAAGAATTTATAACCGACTCTGAAAGAATACCTCAACTTGGAGATGAAGTAACAGTTGCTCGATGTCTTCCCCCAGGGCTTTATCAAAGCATTGCAAAGGGACATGTTGATCAAGTGAATGGAAAAATGGTTACAGCAAAAGTAACAATACCAAAAAATGGAGAAATTAATTTAGGAAAATGGAGTTTAGAACAAGCAAAACAGGGAAACTTATTTGCTAGACCTATGGCAGGAGATGAGGTCATCCCTTATCAACACAAAGTGGTTAACCATAAATTATTTATTTCTCCCATTGTTGTTATTGCACATGAAGATTTATTTGAAAAAACAAATTCAGAAACTTACTCTTTTTCTCTATCCGAATTTGGCCGGAGTCAGTTAAAAGAAAAGTTTA
>JAIXXU010000122.1 GCA_027490595.1 Pseudomonadota bacterium | reverse complement strand
CCTGTAGGAGCTTGTGTCGGAATTAAGGGTGCGCGCGTTCAAAGTATCGTTCAAGAATTGCGCGGAGAAAAAATTGATATTATCCCTTTTGATAGAGATCCCGCCAGATTTGTATGTAACGCCCTGGCTCCCGCGGAGCCTAGTAAAGTTATTGTTAATGAGCGGTTACACATTATGGAAGTTGTCGTCCCTGATGATCACCTTTCTTTAGCTATTGGAAAGAGGGGTCAGAATGTGCGCCTTGCTGCTCAGTTAACTGGGTGGAAAGTAGACATTCGCTCTGAAACTAAAATGAAAGAGCTCACTCAAGAGAGTAAGTCTCTTGTGGCTCGCATTCCTGTATTGGGTGAAATACGTGCAGAAATATTAGTGAACGAAGGTTACAAAGATCCTGCTGATATTGCTCGCATGGACCCTCGTACTCTTGTAAAAATTCTTCGTTTATCTGCGGAAGAAGCAGAACAAGTCATTGTTGGTGCCAGTGAATTAGCCGCTTCTTTAGAAAAGCAAGAAGTGGTTCAAGTACCTGACGAACTTGATGACTTAGATTTTGCAAATCCTTTAGCTATGGAAAATGAAAACTTTGAAGCTGAAGCAGCAATTGAGGATATTGTGGCGAAAACTCGTCCACTTCCTCTCTTAGATCCTGAAAAAGTGGATCCAAAACTCGTAGACACTGAGCGTCTTCGTTATTGGATGGCGCTTCGTGGTGTAGCAGAACAATCTGCTGCAGTTCTACATGTTGCCGGTTATACAGATTTTCTTTCTCTAGCAAATTCAAATCCTGAAGAAATTGCTTATCGTACTGGACTGTCCCTCAAATTTTCTGGAAAACTTCATGCCGAAACCACAAGACTCTCTGGTCTCTGATCATAACCAATTGCCTCAACTCCTTGAAAAATTAGCAGATACTTGCATGCCTCTCTGGGAGGGTGGCAAGCGGACAATACCCGTTGTCACTCTTGATGAAAATTTAGAAAAAACCCTTGCGTTTGTGCGTCGCTGCGGTAGTCTACGTGTCGGTTTAGAGCAGATCCAAACGGTCTTGGAGCAAGAAGAGGCTGGCTTAACACGTTTAGCTCAGTTGTCTGTAAAAAAAATTCAAAGTCTCGACGTAGGAGTTAGTATTTCTCGACTTCTCATTATTTCCAACGATGGCTCTGAACGGTTTAATAGGCATTGTGAAACCCTTCTAAATCTCTATTCACACCGACTTCTTGGGATTAAATTTAATGTTCCTGCGGGGGTCCTTGGCCAAATCTTTTTTGGACGCGAGAAGATGGTCAAATCGTTACTTGTTAATCAAAAAGATGCCGTCTTGAGGGTGCTATCTTCAATACCTTAAAAATGAACCAAAAATTTGTATGCAAAAATAAACCATACTTGTCCTTGTTGGATAAGATGATAGGGAGCACGAATGAGTCGTACCAGAGTCCTTGATCTGGCTAAAGAGCTTGGCATTGAAACCAAAGTTGCCATTGCAAAACTCCAAGAACTAGGAGTTCAAGTTAAAAATCACTTTAATGCTATCTCTGATAGCGATGCAGCAAAGCTTAAAGCTGTTGTTCGCAAAGGAAAGTCCACGGAAAGTGAAAGCGCTACGAAATCATCTCAAAAGCTGATCATCAGACGCCGTGTAGAGACGCACGAAATGCCGACAGGAGAACCATCCTCTTTCAGCCAGACTCAGGATTTTGAGGCCAGCCATTCGGAAGAAGTCATCCTTTCTGAGCCAAGTATAGCTGTGGCTTCGACGCAAGTTGACCTTCCGGTTGAAAAAATTGCCAGTGTAGTTGAAAAAATACAGAAACCAGCTGAGTTGTCTATTGAAAAGGAAGTTTCTCAGCAACCGCTCAAGGAAACACTCCAGGGAGTTCCTGCTTCTGTGGTTAAAGCTCAAGAGCGTCCGCAGGCCGTTCCTGTGAGCAAGCCACCTGTCCAACCATTACAGGCACGTCCTCCTATGTCCCCGCCCGCTAAACCTTCTGTGCCATCATCTTCAGGTGCTGTCATTGTCAGACGTGCCGTGGATAATCCATCACAAGTTCCTCAGACTCCCCAACAAGGAATGCGTCGCCCAGGTTCCCCTCAGCAAACGGGCTCCCCTTCTGGTCAGTACCGCGGTGGTCGTGATGGAGGCGGTTTTTCTCAGCGCCCTCAACAAGATCAAGGTGGGTATAGAAGACAAGACAACGCAAATTCCCCTGGTCAGCGTCCGCAGCCTTATACCTCACAAGGTCAAAACTCCTCTGCTCCTCGTACCAATTACAGTGTTCAAACATCCGGTCAAAGAAATGGGAGTTATTCAGGGCCGCAGGGTGCTCCTGGTTCCCGTCCATTTGTTGGTGGTTCAAAACCATTCGTGATGCCAGATGCTGCTGCTACGCCGGCCGCTGGAAAAGATATGCCATCGCGTCTGAAAGATCGGGATAAAGACCGGGATAAAAAGCGTGGTTTTGAAGAAGATTTTAAATCACCTAAAAATGCTCGCCTCAAAGGAGGCAGATTCGAAGAAGAAGAGAGTGACTTTGACGTTATTGTAGCCGAAGGGGATGGCGAACCAATTGTTCGAACCATGATCCCAAATCGTAAAAAAGGTTCGGGTTTGAAGCGCAAAGAAGTCAGAAAACCAGAACCCGTCAATCCTACTAAAGCATCAAAGAAAATCATCCGTATAGATGAGTTTATTACTGTTAACGATCTTGCAGGTGAACTAAGTCAAAAAGCAACGGCTATCATTAAAACTCTTATGAAATTAGGAATGATGGCTTCCATAAACCAGCAACTAGATTTTGATACTGCTAATTTTGTGGTGCAAGAGTTTGGGTTTGAAGCACAAAATACAAGTGTTTCTATCGGTGATATTCTAGCTCGTAAAACGAACACGATAGTCGATGAAAATCAAACTTCTCGACCTCCCATTATTACAATTATGGGACACGTCGATCACGGTAAAACATCACTTCTTGATGCCATTCGCTCTGCTAATGTTGCCGACAAAGAAGCCGGTGGTATTACTCAACATATTGGTGCTTATGAGATTGAACACAAGGGTCGCAGGTTAACCTTCCTAGACACCCCTGGTCATGAGGCATTTACCTCCATGCGTGCACGGGGAGCTAAAGTAACTGATATCGTTGTTCTTGTGGTTGCTGGTGATGATGGTGTGATGCCTCAAACTATTGAAGCTATTGCCCACGCAAGAGCGGCTCAGGTTCCTTTGATTGTGGCTATTAACAAGGTCGATAAGCCAGGCGTAAATATTGAACGTATCACTCGTGAGCTTACTGACCAACAAGTGATTCCTGAAGAGTGGGGTGGAGACTGTATTTTTGTGCAAGTTTCTGCAAAAACACGCCAAGGTCTTGATGAATTGATTGAGTCTATTCTACTGCAGGCTGATGTTCTTGATCTCAAAGCAACCAATGAGGGGTTTGCGGAAGGTATAGTCATTGAGGCTCGTTTAGACAAAGCTCGTGGCCCTGTAGCAACAGTGATAGTGACTAAAGGAATTCTCAAACAGCAAGATTTTATTGTTATTGGAAAATGCTCAGGCCGCGTGCGTGCCATGACTGATGATAAAGGGCAAAAACTTGCTATGGCGTCGACTTCCACGCCAGTAGAAATTATTGGAATTGATGGTGTGCCTGAAGCTGGCGATCCGTTTAACTGTGTGGCATCTGATGCCATTGCCAGAGAAGCTGTTGCTTTCCGTATTGAAAAACAAAGACAAAAAGATCTCGCGAGCCAACGTTCGTCATCCATGGAAGATCTCATGGCCTTGATGGCAAATGCTGGTGACGATAAGCCTAAAGATCTCGCTGTTATTATCAAGGCAGACACCCATGGTTCTGCAGAAGCTATCAAATCTTCCTTACATAAACTTGATACAGCTAAAGTAAAAACAAAAATCATTCTTTCGGCCGTTGGTGGCATTACCGAGACAGATGCTATTTTAGCTCAAGCATCTAAGGCTCTCATTGTTGGGTTTAATGTGCGCCCTGACAAGATGGCTTCTCAATTTGCAGAAAGAACCGGCGTCGACATTCAGTGTTTTTCAATTATCTATAAATTGATTGAGGCTGTTCAGGCTGCAATGCTTGGTTCTTTGGCTCCTGTTAAACAAGATAAAGTTATTGGCCATGCAGAAGTACGCAATACGTTTTCTGTTCCCAAGGTTGGTATGGTGTGTGGAACCATGGTTATCGATGGGAAAGTAACACGAAATTCTCATGTTCGTCTTTTGAGAGACAACATCGTAATTTATACCGGACGTGTTGGTTCTTTAAAACGGTTTAAAGAAGATGCTAAAGAAGTCGCTCAAGGATTTGAATGTGGTATTTCTGTTGAAAACTATAATGATGTGAAAGTTGGTGACACTCTTGAGTTATTCATAGTCGAAGAAATTGCGCCTACGTTGAACTAAAAGGAATAAATCAATGACCACGGTTAGAATGTTACAGCTTGCCGAAGAAATTCGTGATTGCTTTGCAACTATGCTTGTTTCTGGTGATATCCACGATCCGCGGTTAAAGGGCATGACAGTTCTTTCTGTAAAGATGACTCCTGACTTAAAGATTGCAAAAATTTACTACACTTGTCCAAGTGAGAATCAAGCAAAATGTAAGCAGGGTTTAGCCAAAGCAAAAGGGTTTGTTCGCAAGAAAGTTGCTGAAAAAATACAAATTAAGTTTGCTCCAGAGGTTGCGTTCTTTTTTGATGATTCTATTTCTTATAGTCTGAAAATGTCCAAGATTCTAAATGACATTAAAAATGAGCGTAGTGATTTAGGCTCTGAAAGCTCCAATGAGTCCGATAGTACAAAGTGAGTTAGCATCAAGTTCAACTATTTCTGGTTTATTGCTTTTAGATAAACCAGAAAACATAACCAGTCACTTTGTTGTTAGTTCCTTTAAAAAAACCCTAAAAACCCTTGGATATAAAAATACAAAAATTGGCCATTTGGGCACTCTTGACCCTTTTGCTTCTGGTTTATTGCCAATCATGATTGGCGGCGTCACCAGATTAAACGATGAACTTATTGGCCACAAGAAGCAGTATTTGTTTGAAATTACTTTGGGCCAGGAAACAGACACCCTTGATTGTCAGGGGCAAATTATTTGCGAAAAGCCTATACCCGCGCTCGAAGAAGTGGACATTTTAAAAATTATCCCAAAGTTTAAAGGCGAGATATCTCAAGTTCCACCTGCATATAGTGCCTTAAAAATGAATGGCAGACCTCTGTACGAATTTATGAGAGTTCAAGGTGAATTGCCTCAGTGTATTGAAAGCAAAACAAGAAATATTTTTATTTATGATTTAGATCTGATTTCTTTTCGCCAAGGTTCTCATAAACTTTTATTTCGTGTCGTTTGCGGTAAGGGTACTTACATTAGAAGCCTTGCCCGTGATTTGGCAAAATGTCTGGGTACTGTGGGTTTTTGCTCCAGTTTAAGGCGAGAATTTGTTGAGCCTTGGTGGGCTGATAATGCTGTCATTTTTGACTCAGAAAGACTTTGGTCTCTTGATGAATTGCAAAAAAATTTAATGTCTTGGAAGAATTTATTGATTCACCTACCTCGTATTAAAATTCCTTCTGTCCATGAAAAACTTTTTTCAGCGGGCAATGTTGTGTCATTTCCAATGGATGATTTTTTTGCGATAGAGCTTTCAAAAAATGAAAATTTTTCTTTTTGCTTTGCTCATAACGAAGAAGAAAATTTAGTTTATTTCTCAAAAATCTT
>JAIXXU010000067.1 GCA_027490595.1 Pseudomonadota bacterium | reverse complement strand
ATAAAGGTATCTGTGCTGGGAACATAGGCCTCTGGCTGATAATAATCATAATAACTAATAAAATATTCAACAGAGCTATTGGGAAAAAGAGCTTTAAATTCTTGAAAAAGTTGAGCTGCAAGTGTTTTGTTGTGAGCTACTATTAAAGCAGGTCGATTGGTACGAGCAATGATATTTGCCATCGTAAATGTTTTTCCAGAACCTGTCACACCAAGAAGAACTTGCTCTGAAAGCCCCTGGCTTAAACCTTCTACTAGCTTAGATATTGCATGAGGTTGATCTCCCATGGGAGAGACTTCCCAGTTTGTCTCAAACAAAGTCATTGGTTTTAACCATTTCTATAATGGCGTTGGCCCAATCATCATCATCATTTAACGATGGCACCAAACGAAGATCCTCTCCACCCAATTCCAGCCAAATGTTCTTGGCTTCATTTGCAATTTCTTCCAGAGTTTCTAAGCAATCTGCAACACAAGCAGGGCAGGTAACAGCAATTCGTTTGAAACCTTTTTTGGCAAGTTCAGGAAGAAGTTTGTCTGTATAAGGCTCGATCCATTTAGAACGTCCAAGTCGTGACTGAAAACTAGTTTGATAAGTCCCATCGACAAGATTCAAACTTTGTGCCAGCAATCTTGTTGTTTGAAAACAATGAGCACGGTAACAAAAAGAATTTTGTTCTTTGATGACATCACAACATGATTTATCTTTCAAACACATAGGTTTTTCTTGACATAAATCAGATTTTTTTACATGCCTTTCAGGCAATCCGTGGTAACTAAACAGCACATAGTCAGCGTTCATTTCACACATTGTTTTTTTTATACGTGCAGCAAAACAATTTATAAATAATGGATTATCATAAAATAAATTAAGCGTTGTTACAGGCCAAATATTCCATTTCTTTGAAACCTCTGAATAAACCTCTTCTAATACACTACCATTTGCTGCACTAGAGTATTGAGGGAATAAAGGCAAGACAATAAGCTTTTCTATATTGGCATCAGAAAGTTTTTTTAAAGCCCAAGGAATTGAGGGGTTTTGATAGCGCATAGCATGTTCAACAATAAAATGTGACGGAAGAAGTGAAGAAATTTTACGTGATAAATTTGCTGTAAATACTGCCAGAGGCGAACCTTCATGAGTCCAAATTGACTTATATAATTTAGCTGATTTTGGTGCCCGAAAAGGTAAAATTATCAAATAAAGAAGTAAAAAACGAAATACCCTTGGAATGTCAATAACTCTTTTATCCCATAAGAACTGTTTTAAATAAGATCTTACTTGAGAAACTTCATAGGAATTTGGAGTGCCTAAATTAACAAGAAGCAATCCAATTTTTTTATCAGGCTTTCTTTCATTCATAAAAAATCTTTCTTCATTTTAAAGGGTTTATGAGAGGCTTGAACCATCTTTGATGACGAAAATCCAGCCAACCATGGCCGGTAGTTGAAAAAACAACTCCTTTCACTTGCCCCAAAAGGGCTTCTTTGTCCACAAATCCAAAGACTCTACTATCAGAAGCTTCTTCAGAATTATCATCAAGAACATAATATTTTCCCGGCGGAACTCTAACTCTGCGTTCATCCCAAGACTGAAACTTAGCTAAAAAAACCTTTCCATTGACCATCACTTGATTATGATGAATTGCTACTTCATCATCAGGAAGCCCAATAATGCGTTTTAAAGTCAGCTTATTGATAATAGGAGTTGCCATCAGAACTATGTCCCCACGACGAGGAGAAGACCAAGATATAAATAGCTTCTCTTGCCAAAGGTTTTTGAAGCCAAACGCCAGACGATTAATAGCAACCCTGTCACCAGCTTGCAACGCTGGCTCCATGTAAGAAAAGGGAACAAGAAATACCCCAAAGATAAAACACTTTGAAAATACCAACAATAGTAAGAATAGAGTTATCATGAAAAAATGAGTTGAAAAGAACTTTTTCAAATGAAGCTCCTTGTGATAGCTTTGCAGATTGATTTGGGAACGTTTTTTAGAACCCACACAAGGTCATATTTGATTTTAGTATGCATGAGGAGATATGTTCAATGATTGTTCAAACACCGGAAAAAAACGTGCATTTCCCAAGCATGGAAATAGAAGTCTTAAAAAAATGGGAAAATGAGAATACATTTCAAAAAAGCATTGACCAACGACCAGCAGATAAAAAATATAATTTTTATGATGGCCCACCTTTTGCTACTGGACTTCCTCACTTTGGACACTTTGTACCAGGTTCTGTAAAAGATGCTTTTTTGCGTTACTTTACTATGAAGGGCTTCAGAGCTGAACGCAGATTTGGATGGGATTGTCACGGTGTTCCAGTGGAGCTTCTTGTTCAAAAAGAATTAAATTTAAATGGAAAACATGACATAGAACGGTTTGGTATTGATAACTTTAATGCAGCTTGTCGAGCTTCAGTAACTCGCTATACCCAAGAATGGCGTAACTATGTGAAACGGCTAGGTCGCTGGGTAGATATGGACAACGACTTCAAAACCATGGAACCCACGTTCATGGAAAGTGTTTGGCATGTTTTTCAGCAACTGTGGGACAAAGGTTTAATTTATGAAGGAAAATTTGTAGTAAGTTATTCTACGGCATTAGGAACAACTCTATCAAATTTTGAAGCAACTCTTGACTACCGGGACGTGCAAGATCCCTCTGTGACATTAAAAGCAAAACTCCTGGGAGAGCATTCAGGAAAAACACTACTGATTTGGACAACAACACCATGGACAATTCCAGCCAATGTCGCCATTGCCATCGATCCCAAAGGTATCTATGCTGAAATTTTAGACGTTAAATCTAGTGAAAAATTCTACATTTTAAAAGCAAGAATTTCTGCATATTGGGACAATGAAACTCAATATCAAATTATCCGTGAATTTGAAGGAGAGGAATTACATGGTGTATCCTATGAACCATTTTTTAAAACATTTCAAAATAAAATTAACAACAATGCCTTCAAAATTTACGGAACTAATTATGTTCTTCATGATACGGGTACAGGAGCCGTTCATACTGCACCAGCCTTCGGTGAAGACGACTTTCTTGCCGCAAAAACATACCATCTTCCCCTTATCGATCATTTAGACGCCAATGGAAAATTCCAAGAAGATATTTTACCTGAGCTTACAGGACTGGATTTTAAATCCGGCGACAAAATAATCATGTCTTATTTGAAACAACATGATTTCGTTTTTAAGCACGAGACGTTTGTGCATAGTTATCCTCACTGCTATAGGTCTGGTGTACCCTTAATGTATCGTGCAGTAACCTCATGGTTTGTTAAAATTGAAGAAAACCGTGAGCTTCTTAAAAAAGTCAATGAACAAATCAATTGGGTTCCTCATCATATCAAGCATGGAAGATTTGGAAAATGGCTTGATAATGCTAGAGACTGGAACATTGGTCGTTCAAGATACTGGGGCAACCCAATTCCTATTTGGCAAAATCTTGAAACCAAAGAACAAATTTGTATTGGCTCTATTGCTGAATTACAAAAATATACAAGTGAAAAAATAACCGATTTACATATTGAATTTGTGGATAAAATTGAAATTCCCTCACAAAAATTCCCAGGAACCTTTTTAAAACGCACTCCTTTTGTACTAGATTGTTGGTTTGAATCTGGATCAATGCCCTATGCTCAGCAACATTATCCCTTTGAAAGACAAAATGAATTTTCAGATTTATTTCCTGCAGATTTTATTTGTGAGGGACTTGATCAAACTCGAGGCTGGTTTTACACACTCACGCTCATTTCTTCATTATTAAGAGGCACACCTGCATTTAAAAATGTAGTAGTAAACGGCTTGATTCTTGCAGAAGACGGCAGAAAAATGAGCAAAAGTTTAAAAAACTTTCCCGATCCAATGATAACTCTAGAAGAGTTTGGTGCAGATTCTGTGCGTCTTTTTTTGCTGTCTACTCCTGCAACTGTGGCTGAAGAATGTCGTTTTAGTATAGAAGGCGTGAAAGAGTGCACAAGAAGAGTCTTACTCCCTCTTTGGAATGCCTACTCTTTCTTTGCAACTTACGCATCTTTGGAAAATTTTGACCCGGAAAAAAATCAAGAAAAAAGTACGAATCCTCTGGATATTTGGATCGAACTTAAACTCAATGAGCTTTTGAAACTTATCAACAAAAGCATGACGACTTACCATATTGCTCAAGCTGCGCCCGCACTTATGAATTTTTTGGATGACTTAAACAATTGGTACATTCGTCGCAACAGAAGACGTTTTTGGGCTGGCGATAAACAAGCTTTCGCCACACTGTTCCAAGTACTTGTCAGTGTCTGTCAACTACTTGCTCCGTTTGCCCCATTCACATCTGAATATGTCTTCTCAAAATTAGCGCTTACAGAAAGACTTCGTAAAGCTGGCAGCGTTCATTTGACTTTGCTTGCAGACGCTCGAGAAATTCAGAAAGACGAAGAAAAACTTCTTGAAGATATTGATTTAGCACGTCGCGTTGTTGAGTTAGGTCGAAATATTCGTGTGGCACATAGAATTAAAAATAGACAGCCCCTATCCGAAATTACTGTAGGAGTTCTCAATCAAGACTTGGGAAACAAAGTTACGCAACTTTCTGAAATTATATGCGAAGAATTAAATGTAAAAAAAGTCAGTGTAACTTTAAACCCATCCAGTCTTGCCAAGATTTTTGTAAAACCTAATTTTAAAGTGTTAGGAAAATCATTAGGGGATAAAATTAAAGATTTGCAAAAAGCACTTTCAGATATCTCCCAAGAAATAGCCTTAAAAGCTTTGAATAAAGAAACTTTTACAGTGAATGGTTTCACCTGCGAACCACAACATGTGATTGTAGAATTGCGCCCCAGCGGCGATCAACTTGTAGCCACAGATGGCAATCTTGTTGCCGCATTGAATCCTCATCTCTCAGAAGAACTCAAAAGAGAAGGGATTGCTCGAGAATTAGTGAGCCTTATTCAAAAGGCAAGAAAAACTGCCGATTTTCAAGTGGAAGAGCGCATTTCATTGCACTTGGAATGCGATGAAATACTTTTTCAGGCTATTCAGCAAAACGCAGAATACATTGAGGAAGAAACACTGTCGTCACTAAAAATGGAGAAGCCAACATCAGCTCGCTATGCTGATTGCGTAAATTGCGACGGTGAAAAAGTTTATATTCATCTGTGGTAATTCATAAATCGTTATAAAAAGATTTATTTTTCTTGATGAATCACACCACACAAAATTCTTTCTCCAGAATTTCCTGCGGGATCCGTTCTTTCATCATCTTCGCCCGCATGAACTATAAGCGCCTTGCCAATAATGCTTCTTGGACTTTCATGACTGACAGAAAATTTATCAGTCATCATATCAACCCTAGCAAGGCCTTTTTGATCTGCGAGGATATTACCCAAATCACCGGTATGACTATTTAACCCCCCCAAAGAACCGTGACGAGGCTTTGCTAACTGCGTAGGAGCCACGGAACTGAAATGAGGACCAGATTTATGGAATCCATCCATGGGGTCGCCACAGTCTCCGACAGAATGGATATGCATCCCATGTTTTCCTGGAGCTAAACCTTGAACTGTTCCAAAAATATGAATTTTATGATTTCCAAGATCTTTGAAGCGGAGACGACCATGGGGACTATCAGGACCAGTCGCTTTGTGAGTCGAAAGCTCTACCACAAGATCTGGTGCTGCGGCGTAAGCTGAAAAAGAAATAAAAAAAACAGACATAGGAATAATAAATTTTCTCATAATATCCTCCAACAATAGCGAGGCTATCATGAAAGATATATGAAGTAAACTTGAACAATTTACCATCAATCGCGAAATGCAATACGCGTTCTTCGATGATGAGTTTTTATTCCAACGTAATTATTATGGCGAGAAATATACTTGTGGCGAGCTAACTTTGGCTTTACCAAAAACTTATCATACATTCCTGTGCCAAGCGCCACAGGAATTTGAATAACTTGCCCCTTTTGTAGAGAAGAGCCTGAGCTTAATCCATGGTTTGCTTTTAGAAGTGAAGCTAGTGTTACATTATAATGTGAAGCAAACTTAGATATTTTTTCTTTGCGTTTTACGCGAGCCAAAAGAACTTTTTCTCTAGGAGCGTCAGGAATACTGGGCAAAGACGCGATTACTTGTTCTTGTTTGTTCGCAGGGACAACAAGTTGAAAATGCCCACCAGTCACAGCCCAAGGTGGCGGCGTGAGGCCTAACCTTAACTGGGGATTAAGCTCTCTCAAAATTTTTTCTTCCACACGAGCAACTTTAGAGATATCAGACAAAGATAGTGATCTGTTTAGAGAAATTGTCTTGGTTTGCAAAGCCGGCACTTTGACTACTTCTGAAAAGCCAAACAACCCAGGATTTTTTGCAACAATCATGGAAGCAAGAATTTTAGGAACGTAATTTGCTGTTTCCTCATTTATGGCTCTTCTAGAAGTTAGTTCAAAAAAAGATGAGTTTTCTCCGTAGTGACGCAAAGTTCGCGTCATTAGACCAGGACCCCCATTGTAACCGGCGGCGGCCAAGTGCCAACTTCCAAATTGTGAATACAAATCAGATAGATAGCGCGAAGCCGCTTCCGTTGAACGAACAGCATCCCGTCTTTCATCCACCCAATCATTGATTTTCAAACCATAAGAACGGGCAGTAGCTGGCATAAATTGCCAAGTACCCACAGCACCCGCATGACTCAGAGCCACAGGGCTAAAACCAGATTCAATCATAGAAAGATATACTAAATCTGAAGGCAAACCATTTTGCTCGAGAACTTGCTTCATCT
>JAIXXU010000075.1 GCA_027490595.1 Pseudomonadota bacterium | reverse complement strand
TTTTTTTTGATATAATAATTTTCGGCCGCTATATAGAAGCCAAAAAGAAGAATCATACCTGCAATAAGGCCAAGGGATTCTTTTTTCACACGAGCATTCCTTTTTAAAAATAATTTATTTTGCCTAGGGGTAATCCACTCCGCCCTTGCAAAAAGGGTGGCATCGGCATACACGAAACATAGATTTGCCTAGCCCTTTTACTAGCCCATACTTTCTTAAGGATTCCAGAGCATAAGCAGAACAGCTGGGATAAAACCGGCACCTGGAACCTAGACCAGGAGAGATACACTTTCTATACAGCTCTAGCAAAAGAATCAAGAACCAAAGAAGGGGGCGAGTGAGAAATGTACTTATTCCTATCTTTTTTTTTATACTCTTAAGAAAGGGGATCATGCGGTTTCATTTCCTTGGAAATTTCATGCAATGCGTTTTGTACGTCGCTACAAATTTGTTCCCAGGGCAAACTCGTTGTCTTTGGGCTTGCCATGATAATAAGGGAAACATTGAGGCATGGTAAACTTTGAAAGCATTCCTGGAGACTAGCCCTGACAGCTGCTTTAAGACGTCTTTTTGCTAAATTTCGCAAGACGGCTTTTTTCCCTACTATTTTTTTTATAGCAAGAACAGAAAGATGAAGACAAAAACTTTTTGTTTCCTTGAACTCAGTGAGAAAGATAAATTGACAAGAAGGTTTTTTAAAACGCCGTCCTTTTTCAAAGACTTTTTGATGATTGCTAAGTTTTGCTATCTCACATTTTAAAAGCATAATTGTTAAATCTTTCTAAAAATATGGGTATCCTTGGCTTTATTTAAGAAGGGTACGCTAGGCCGTACCATGTTATGACCCGCAAGAACAAGCACAAAAAATTTTTTTAGAAAGGTTCTAAATTTTGACTTAGGATTGAAGTGAATTGAACTATGGTGAGAATGATATTACACTTTTTTTATTCTGTTCATCATTGAAAAAAAAATTTTCAATACATATTCTCTATTTTTTGAGGAATTTGCTTGCTGTGAGATTAACAAATATTCCTAAAACAAAGTTTATTCTACGATCATCTCTGTTTTTTGCGTTCATTTTTTGTTGTTCCAATGTTCACGCTGAAAGCTCAAAGTCAATAGGGCGAGTGGCTAGTGTTTTGGGCCAAGTAGACGTTGAGCGGTCTGGACAAAAAATCAAAGCAAATAAAAATGATCCTGTCTATGAAAGTGATGGTTTTAAGGTGGGTGACAACGGCGCCTTGAAGATTGAGTTTGATGATGGCAGCAGCTTTATGAGCCTCAAAAATACTATTTTCAAGGTTGCGGAGTATCGAATTCACAAAAATAAGAACAATGATTTAAATATCAAGTCAACCATCAATGTAGTTTCTGGAAAGGTAAGACTTTTTGTCAAACCCAAACAAAATGGATGGAATGATTCCAAGGTAACCTCCCCGAACTCAGTGATGGGTATTCGTGGAACGATGGTTGATGAAACTGTATCCAAAGACAGTAGTGGTCAAGATACTACAAGCGTTTCTGTAGGAGAGGGTACTGTAAGTCTAAGTTCCAATGGAGCTGGTGCTTCTCAAGAAGTCACGCAAGGAACCACATCGGGAGTTCTGGGAGACAACCTTCCGACTCCACCAGAACCCACTCCAAAAGGCGACGGTAATGACTTTGATCAAGCCTCGGCTGATCTTGGTGAAAGCCCAACTCCTCCTGCGAATCCTGACAAACAGGATGAGGTAAAAGAAGAAAGTGATGAGATGAGCCTGTCGGTCTCTCCTTCAGAAGAAATAGCTCCCGGAGATAGTTCTGAGACGGAATCATCCCTAGAGGGATTAGATATTGAGCTTGGAGAGTCTGGTGGAACAGAGGACAATAATCTAAGCGTTGATGAAAATCTTTCTGGAGTCCCAGAATCCAATAGTGATATCTCTGATGAGGTCAGTCAAGCAGCTCTTGATGAACTTGAGCAAGCAACTGAAGCACAGGATGATATCGATAATATAGATCCAGGGAAAAATAACTCTAACCCTATAAGTCTCCCAAAAAATATTAATTTTAACTTCAACTTCAACTTGGAATAGACATGAGGTTTTTGTGAATTTTTTCCGTGAACTCAGCCATCACAGAAAGCTCTTGGTAAAAGAATCTAGCTTATTTGAGCTTTTATCAGCTACGCTTGATGTTTCTCTTCATGGAAGACAATGCTTTTTTTTGCAAAAAGAGTTTTTGATTACAGAAGTTGGGATGAGCTATCTTCATTTTGGTATTTCTTTTTTTTCCCGGCTTTCCATGATTTTGGCTTCTAAGGGTTTGTACAAATTGACAGGCTTAGATCCTAATTTTGTGTTTACTTATTTAGACAACCTAAAAAAATTCTTGCTTGAAGAAAACAACTTGCTCTCTCCTGAAGATAAAATTGAAAGTTCTAACCTAGAGTCTGTTTTTGCAAAAGAGTTTGTGAAAAGAATTTACACAACTGATAGTAGTGAATCTATTTATTCTGGCATGCTTATTTTTTGTGAAGAAGTTGTTGGATTCATCAAAGAATTGAGCAAGACTTTTATTTTACAAAATAATAGTGGGATGAATCCGGGAGAACTGAATCAGTTTATTACCTCACAACTTGGAGAACCAAGCCCAGAGCTTGTGGAAGAGTTTTTTTCTTTTGCCGATCGTGCTAGGCAGGATTTTTTTGTTCTTTTAATGGCGAGATTGGAATCATTCCTGTGCTTTTATCCAAAAAAAAATAATCATTTTTTTGTTTCGAAATTGGCTGCTCTAAATTTGTCAGAAACTTCGAAGTCGTTGTCTGCAATTCTTTCTGCGTTGTTGCCTCACAAGAATCTTCAAGGAAAGTATCTCATTGAGGATGGTCTGGTGTCTTTGAATCAACTTACCCAATTATTTAATATGTCAAAAGGCACAAAAGAGGGGTTTGACTTATCTTTATTCAAGAGTTGGTTGGGCTTATTAGAAGGCGAAGATTTGAAATTCAAACTTGAACAACTTTTGACCTTAGCAGTAGAAGCTCAAGTCGTATTCCGCGTTCCTAAAAGCAAGGGTACTTATGCTTATGGAATAAGTGAAAAAGGATCAAAAATTCTAAGACCCTACCAAAGTGTTCTTACGGAAAGCATTTTGTGCTAATTTACACTTAAAAATAAAAAAGACAAAGAAAGCCCAAGTGGAGTTTGCTCGAGCCTACATAATGGGAATTGTCCAATTTTCAAGAACATTTTTTACTGTGCTTAGGAATTTTCCGCTGTCTGAGCCATCTATCACTCTGTGGTCAAAAGAAAGAACGCAATGGCACGTTGTCCTGATTGCAATAGCGTCGTTGATCACCAAAGGTTTTTTTTGCATAGCGCCAATGCCAAAAATAGCAACTTGAGGTTGATTGATAATAGGTTGTCCAATAATAGTGCCAAAGCCACCAAAGTTAGAAATGGAAAATGTACCCCCTCTGACATCGTCAGGAGATAGTTTTTTTAATCGTGCTTTTTCGGCAAGGTTATTCAATTCACGTCCAAGTCCAACAAAACTTTTTTCCGATGCTTGCTTGATAACGGGGACAATCAAGCCCCAGTCAAGAGCCACTGCAACTCCAAGGTTAATATCTTTTTTATAAACAATGGTGTCACCATCAACACTGGCATTGATAATGGGAACTGTTTTGACTCCTTCAATTGCAGCATGAAGAAAAAAGGGCATAAATGAAAGTTTGAAGCCGTGTGTTTTTTCAAATTTATCTTTGAATTTGTTTCTCAAATCAACAATTTTTTGGAGATCAATTTCAATGACAGATGTAACATGAGGGCTCGTGCGTTTGCTCATCACCATATGTTCTGCAATTTTTTTACGCATGGCAGTCATAGGTACCCGTTGCACGCGAACGCCATCAACAATTCCCTCTGTTGAACCACCAGAATTTTTAATGTGTTCCACAGGAGCAGAAAAAACAGGAGCTGCCACTTGAGCTGCTGCCGCGGCTATCAAGGGCGATATTTTTCCATTTTGAAGAGCATTCAGGATGTCGTTTTTGACTATTTTTGATCCTTCTCCAGAACCTTGAATTTGAGAAAGATCTAAGTCGTGCTCATGAGCCATTTTACGAGCTAGGGGACTCGCAGCAACTTTTTGTGAGGGAGATTCTGGAATAGCATGGGAAGGTTGAGGCTGAGACAATTGAGCTGGCTCAATTTGTTTTATTGGCGCTTCAACAATACTGGTGGCTGAGTTGCTCGTATCAAGGATGGCAACCACAGCATTGACGTTTACTGTTTCCCCTTCTTTAGCGAGAATTTCAACAATTGTTCCCGATGCCGGAGAAGGAATTTCAGTATCTACTTTGTCTGTAGAAATTTCAAAAATAATTTCTTCTCGCTCAACTTTGTCGCCTACTTTTTTGTGCCATTTTGTCAGAGTTCCTTCTTGAATGGACTCTCCCATTTGCGGCATGACAATTTCTTGTTTACTCATATACACGTTCCTTAAATATTGATGGGATGGCCCATAGCCACGTGTGCCGCTTCTTTGATGGCCTCGCTCACTGTGGGGTGGGGGTGAATTGTATGAGCAAGCTCCTCAATGGTCATTTCTAGATTGTTGCCTAAGGCGAATTCCGCAATCATTTCGCTTGCTTTTCCATTTACGATATGGACTCCGAGCACTTCACCATATTTTTTATCGGTAATAATTTTGATGAAGCCATCAGCATTGTCATCAATCCGTGCTTTTGCCACAGCACTAAAGGGAAATTTTGCCACGGAGTAGTCACGGCCTTCTTTCTTTAGTTGATTTTCAGTAAACCCAATGCTGGCTACTTCTGGGTATGTATAGATGGCACCTGGATTCGTATTGTAATTAATAGGGTGACGTTTTTTTCCTGCAATGATATCAACAGCATAAAGGGCTTCTGCAGATGCGGTGTGAGCGAGTTGTGGCGTAGGAATGATGTCACCTACAGCATAAATGCCAGGGATAGATGTTTGATAAGTTTTTAAATCTACAGGAATAAATCCGCGTTCGTTTAAACGAATTCCCACTTTTTCAAGGCCAATATTTTCCACATTTGGAGCTCTACCAACGCTCAAAAGAGCCTTGTGAAAATAGCGGGGTACTGATTCACCCTCGAGATAAACTTCAACTTTGTTGTCTTTTACAGCCATAGATTTTGTTTTTGTATTTGTCAGAATTTCACAATTTTGTTTTTTTAGAAATTTTGCAAGTTCGGCAGCAGTTTCATGATCTTCAGTAGGACAAATTTGTTCGCCCATTTCCAAAATTGTTATCTTAGTACCATACCTTCCGTAAGCAGATGCAAACTCACATCCAATAACTCCGCCTCCAAGAATAACCATTGTTTCAGGCACTTGTTCAAAAGACCAGATTTCTTCAGAGGTAACAATGTATTTCCCATCTACTTTTATATGTGACAGATGGCGTGCTCGGCTCCCGGTAGCGAGGAGAATATTTTTGCAATTTAGTATAGACTTTTGCCCATTTAAATTGATTTCTACTTGGCCTTTCCCTAATATTGATCCTACACCACGAACCACGTCGACCTTATTTTTTTTCATAAGGTAGCCAACACCGTTGGTCATTGTTTTTACAATTTCGTCGCGTCTTTTGTTGACCTGAGGAAAATCAAGTTCAGGATTTTGAGCGCCAGCAACTTTTACGCCGTATTCACCAAGCTTTTTTACCTTGTCAAACATTGTTGCAGATTGAAGCATTGCTTTTGCAGGAATGCACCCAACATTAAGACAAGTTCCCCCTAACCAAGTTTCTTTTTCGACTAAAGCAACCTTTAGACCCAGCTGGCTTGCATAAATGGCACCTTCGTATCCCGCGGGACCACTACCAATAATGACCAAATCATAGTTAGATGCGGACATGTATTCTCCTCACATATTTGAACATCAAAATTTTAATTATAGGTGATATGAACTTCTTTTGGACTCATTTCACACAATCCTGTATTTATGCTGTGAGTTTGCAAAACGCAACCTGCCGAAGGGAAAAATACCATGCTACATCTTAAATTTCCGCCTCATGATTTCCTTGCATCAGTAAAAGGAAACGCTAGGCCTTTGCTCATGGAATATGCCTCTTCGGGGGAAAATGTGCAGCAACTACCCAAAACAGGGGTACCTGAATTTGCACTTGTGGGTAGAAGTAATGTGGGTAAAAGTTCTTTGCTTAATTTTCTTGCAGGACAAAAACAATTGGCTAGAGTCAGCCACACACCAGGCCGGACGCAAATGATTCACTTGTTTTGGGCCGAAAAAAAACAATTTGTGGTTGCAGATCTTCCTGGATATGGTTTTGCAAAAGTTGCCAAGGAAGCCAGAAGCCACTGGGTACAGTCGATGTCCGATTACTTTCAACATAGGAAAGAACTCGTTGCAGTTCTTATGCTTGTCGATTGCCGTCGAGAAATTGAGCCCGAGGACAAAGCGCTTTCTATATGGTTTCAGACCTTAGGCTTGTCAGTGATTGGCGTGCAAACAAAGATTGATAAAATAAATAAAAGTCAGCGTGAAACTGTGTTAAAAAAACAAGCTAAAGATTTGCAATTGAGTTCAGCTCAAATGGTTTCTACCAGCGCCAGTGGTGGAATAGGCCGAGAATCCCTGATTCTTATGATGGCAGGTAAATTGACTGCTTTGTCTGAGGAACAATTGTGAAAAATAGAGATAAATTTTTTTACAAAAAAGGAAGTGAATTAGATGTTTGTCATCAAGAGCATTTTTCAAGCCCTAGCGTTTTCTATGATGCCCAAGGGTATGTGAATTCTCAAAGTAGAGACGAACTTTTAAAGTACCATCCTGAGGTTGTTCTTGTTTCCCCACAAATACCACAAAATACCGGATCTATTGCTAGGTTGTGTGCAGCATTTTCTTTGACTCTTCATCTTGTTGAGCCAATGGCATTTCAAATTACAGAAAAATCTGTTTTACGAGCAGGTCTTGATTATTGGGAGCATGTCAATTTGTTTGTTCATGAGGATTTCTTATCTTTGTATCGTTGCCGACCAAAACGCAGATTTCTTTTTGTAGAGACCGGAAATGGTGCTGATCCTTTTCATTTTCATTTTGTACCGGGAGATATGCTTGTCTTTGGGGCAGAAACATTCGGAATACCTTCTGATATTATGGACACTTATATTGGTGCTGGGAAAGGGGTAAAGCTTACGTTGCCTATGTTTCAAAGAGGGGTAAGAAGCATTAACCTTGCGAATACGGTGTCTATTGTTTCCTACTTGG
>JAIXXU010000290.1 GCA_027490595.1 Pseudomonadota bacterium | reverse complement strand
GCTCCTGAAAGCATACTTGAGATATTCTCAGCGCTAAATCCAACTTCACCATTTCGTGCCATTAAACCTTTTAGAGTATCAGCATGACTTGTCATGGCAGTGATTGCCTTTTCTATATTTACTCCAGCTCCTGAGAGCATGCTTGAGATATTTTTGATTTTAAAATAGCCTTTTAAATTTAAAATAATACTCTTTATTTCTGTCTTTAAACTTACACAAGTTTCAATATATTTCTCTGGCATGTTTCTTCTGCCATAAAGACTAGTAAAAAATCGGTAATTCACATGCATATTTGTATCTTCAATACCAGTATTTATCTTTTTACAAAGCTTTATAATTCTTTCATCTTGAAGAGGCTCGCTCCTTGGTTTTTTACCTTGAGGCTTTAGAATGGCTTCAGATGAACGGGGTTTACGCGATTTTTGTATTCCTTGATTCTTGCGTTGAGGTTGAGTTCTTTTACTCTTTTTTATTGAAGTGGGACTTATTTCGCTATCTGGGTGTGTAAAATTAGAACTCGAAGAACTAGATGGCTGGAAAAGAGACGTTTGTCCTTCTTCTATAGGGTGTTGATTACTTATTGTTTGGAACAAAGATATTTCAGCAGAAATACTGGATGTCAGAGTTCTATCATGTGAAAGCAGAAGTTTTTTGGAAGGCGGTGTTTCAGCATCCTCTGCTTGACGCTTTCTGCCAGCTATTCCTTCTGGGCTTTCAAAAGATAAATTTTGATGAACCTGTTGTTGAGAAATAGAAAAGCTCGACGTATGACCAGTGTTTTTTATCAATGATTGTGACATAGTAACTCCTAAAAAAGCAACCCAATAACTAGTTGCTTACCATAGGATAAAATAAGTTAGACAAAAAGGATTATTTGCTTGGTAAGAAGTAAAATAATTTACAAGTCGGCCCCTTACTTTAGCAGTAGGGGTATTTAACTAAATGGAATGATTAGATTTCATGTTTTTTGGAGGCACTACATTTCAGCGCCAGGCCGTCTAAATTATTTAAATTTTGAGTGGTGCCTAGAAAGCGTGTACTTCTCCACGCTCCCGAACAATGGTGCTTTAACAAGCGTTAGCAAGATCAAAGATTTTTTCAAGTGAGGAAGTTTACTTATTCTTGCATCTTAAGAATGGCATCCAATTTTAGACAGTCCATCACCCCGCGTTTTCCGCGGCGGTTGAACCATCTATGAATCATTCTCCTGGCCGATTGACGGAAGCAATAAAGATTCCCGCGACAGTCTGAGACTGCGAAATAGCGTATCCATCCTCTGTAAACAGAGGCGACTTGTTTGAGCGCATCCATATGTGAAGGTAAACGAAACGTGAGGCACGGTTTTTAAATTAAACCCAAACCTCCTAAGGTTTACGTAGTATGATTGTCAATTTTCTTTAAATATTGCTTGGCTTTGTTGGAATTTCAGATGTAACCCAAGTATTGTTTACTCTTATCTTCTTTTTTTGAGTGCTTACAAGCTCCCTCTGAACAGTTCCTCTTCTATTTTGTTTTGTAAGTCCAAATTCCATCCCAAGGATGATCTAGTTCGGCTGTCTTTAAATACTCACAACGGGAAACAAACACTTTTGCTGGTCCATCTTCGGGACGAAGTTCAAGAACCTTTTGAAATTTGGCAAATGCATTATCCCAATCGCCTTTTTTGTAGAATGCAAGTCCTTCTTCAAACTCCTTGGCTACAGATTTCATGAGATTTTTTGTTTCTGGATTTTGTTCCATCACTTCGTAAATTTTAATGGGTTCATTTTTTCCTTTCACTCGAATGAAATCCAACTCTCTAAAGATATATTTATCTGGGTTTAGAACGGATTCTTTAGTGAATTGAGAACAAATTAGGCGAATGCCATAGTTTTTTGTAATTCCTTCCAAGCGAGAACCAAGGTTTACGGAGTCCCCAAGAACGGTGTAATCAAAACGTTGATCACTACCCATATTTCCCACAACCATTTCACCTGTATTGATTCCAATTCCAATATCGAGGTGCGGCAGTCCATCGGCTTTCCATTTTGCTTGAAGAATTTTTAAAATTTCAAGCATTTCAAGACTGGCATCAAGAGCCCTGTCTGCATGATCTAGTAATGTAATCGGTGCTCCCCAAACAGCCATGATTGCATCTCCAATATATTTATCAAGAAGGCCATTTGAATCAAGTACAACTTTGGTCATTGGGGTAAAATATTCATTTAAAACTGAGGTTAGTTTTTCTGGAGAAAGACTTTCGCTAATTGTAGTGAATCCTCGCACATCAGAAAAAAATACGGTTAGTGTTTTCTTTTCTCCACCCAATTTCAAAAGTGAGGGATTTTCAATCAGAGTACTAATCACAGCTGGATTTAAATAGTGTTGGAATGCGCCTCTGATCATTTTTTTATCTCGTTCTTCGGAAAAATACTTGTACAAAGTGACAAGCATAAAAATGCTAAACGCTTGGATGTAAAAAATACCAATATACATCCATTTTCCTTTACCAAATAAGAAATAAGCGTCTATGAAGTATAAGGAAACAGAAAAAATTAAAATAGAAATACCTGACTTTGCTGCAGAAGCATATTTTAAAATCAGAGAAATTATGATTCAAGATATTTTCAACTGCTGTTGCATGAAAGCCTACGCCATCAAAATGTTTATCGAAGGGATTTGGTCTTTTATCGTTGGTTCCTGTTCCAGTTCCACCATAAATCAATATTTTAGGCATTTGCTTTGGAAATTTATTATCATACGCGTCAGCCAAAGATATTTGTGGTAGGTCACTGAAACTACCATAATGGTTGATAAGCATCGCGCTTGCGCTTTGCGCATAGAGAGGAATTTTTGTGCTTTTTTGTGAGGAATCCTCTGGAACGAGTTCCAATTCATTTAACCCATGTGTGTCAAAATGAGCTACAATCCCGCTTTTTAAATAATTGGCAGCTAACGATAAACCAAGACTTGGAACTAATATTGGTTCAGAAAAATAATTACGATTTTGGTCAATAGGGTTGATAATTTCAACTAGCCTGTATTTTCGAACTAATCCATCAGTATCAGGCATATTGTTCGCAAAACCCATATGCAGAGCTTTGCCCGCAATAAATTTTGTGTTGGTAACAACTCCTAAGCTTGCCGCATCTTCATAATCTTTAAGTGACATATCTTTTGGTAAGTCGATAAACTCAAGTGCAGAATTTTTTAGTAGAGAAAAACTTGTCTGATAATCGTAGGATGAATTAAAAATATTATTTGGATTGTCAATAAAAAAGAATCCTTGCACAACATTTTTAAATTTATCAATGCCTTGCTGAAGAGCTATATCCCCTGGGCTTGTTTTGAGTAGGTCATCTATTTTTGCTTTGGCTGCTTCATAAGATTTACCAGAACTATCTTTGAATAATAATTTTAGTTCATGGGATGATTCGTCAAGATATCGTCTTGAGGGTTCGCTAAAAAATACGTCAAAACCAACCCATTCCACACCGGCTTGTTGAAGGTTTTCAAATATTTTTGGGTAAATATTCCTAGGAAAAGGCCAGCGTCCAAATTTCTCAATACTTTTATCGTCAGCAGCAAGGATACCCACTTGTCCTGAATGAGGTATATGACCTCTAATTCTGTATCTGATATCATACAGTTTTTGTTCTATTGGTTCTATAACATCATATATCGAGCCTGGATTCCTATAGTGCAGCAGTAAAAGAAGAGTGTTCAATAATGTAACCAAAAGCCCTATTTTTAAAGGGGTTAAAATTTTGGCTTTTTTGATTTTCTCTATGACTGCTTTCAAGACAAGATCCCTCCTGGAATTTTTAACTACAGAGTTTCATAAAATTTCTCAGATTTTTAAGATGGCTTGTATTACTTTCGTCATTTGGAGAATTATTTTTAGTTCTAAAATTTAAATGGATGATTTTAGAATTTTTTTCTATAAATTGCTGTCTTTTTTTGAGTTCTTTCCCAATTGTTTGTATAATTTCAGTATTTTGTTTGGCTTTGCAATCATTTAGAATCCTTAAAGTAATCAAATACATTTGTTCTAGTGTTTCATTTGGCCGATCGTCAAAAATATTTAAATACGTCAAAAGGATTTCACTTAAAGATTTATGGACGTATTTTTGTTTTAGTACCAAAGATTTTTTCAATAATTGACAAATTTCTTCAATAAAATTAATAGCTGAATCATGGTCTAATTTTTTTAGGTTTGCAGTAGAGTATCTTTTTATAAAATCAACAAATTCGTGTGGATGTTTTAGCATTTGTTTTTTCAGTGCGTTGTAGATCATGCTTTCGCCATGTTGTCTTTTTTGAAAAAATACGTGGAGATGCAAATCAAGAAATTTAAATGCGATCGCGGAGTTTTCATTCATAGAAAAGTATTGT